>NZ_OY760438.1:0-300000 GCF_963663625.1 uncultured Ilyobacter sp.
AAAAGGAACAAGTGTTACTTTCTTAACACTGTTTTTCTTCAGTTGTGATATCACTTCATCTAAGGCTGGGTATCCCTCTATAGTCCCCACATAGAAATTTTCCATCTCTCTCATATTAAACACTGTCTGGAGCATCCCATAAGCAGAATTAGAATGGTGCATTGTCCCGTGACCTACTAACACAACCGCTCCCTCTATATTCTCGAATTCCTTCTTAAAAACATCTGCAATTTGAATATAATCCTCTGGCAGGGTCAGTAGAGGCTCCCCCATTTTTATCTCCTGAAATTCATCTTTAAAATAACCCACTTCACCTTTCAGGTACTCTCCCTCAAGTCCATTTATCACATGGCTGGCCTGGACTATTACATAGGTGAATCCATCCTGTGCCATCATCCTCAAGGCCTCTTTTGGGGTATTTTTTCTTATCTCTTCTTTTTTGTATATTTTTTTTATTATCATTCTTGAAGTGTAGGCTTCCCTTACCTGAAACTCTTGAAATCTAGCAGCTATATTCATATTCAGAGAGTCTAAGGTTTTTTTCCGAGTTTCCATTTTTACAGTTCCAAAATGCACCATCAAAATCCCCTTTTTTCCATTGCCACAGAGATCAAAATTATTTTTTGATTTGCTTTTTATAGTCATCGCGATCTTTACCTCCTGTTCTATCCCTATAAAGTGACTAGACCGGTCTTATATTACGAACACAGCAGTGAAGAGAACCTCTAATCTATTATCGGTTATTATTTTTAAAATATCAACTAAATTACTCTGTTCAGCCTTTGATATGACTTAATCTTTTTATAAAAAATTTTTTATCATTCCTATTCTAAAATATATCACTGAATGAATAAAAAATGCAGACAGAAAGCCTGTCTGCATAATTCACTATTCTTTGCCTGCAGCGTATTCTTTTTTCTTTTCAGCCATATCCTCTGCCTCATTTTCTGATGCAAATCTAGCATGTTCCATGTAGAGAGTCTGTATTTTATCTAGTTGTCCTAGTCCCTCTAGGATGACCTCCACTTTAAATCCTTTTTCTTCTAGCATCTCTTTCCAGTCTACAGCTATGTCATTATTAGCATGGTCTCCCGCTACAAACATAAAAGGCATAAGTTTTACTTTTTTAATTTTTGCATCTTTCAGTCTTGCAACCACATCATCAAATGTAGGGTATCCCTCTATAGTTCCCACATAATAATTTTCATACCCTTCAGACTTAAACATATAGTCCATCATAGGATATGCAGCAGTTGCTGTATCATGGGTTCCGTGTCCCACAAATACTGCAGCTTCTTTTCTTTTTAATTTACCTATTCTCTCTCCTAAAGCATGAGCTACCTCTTTATAATCCTCTGGACTTGTAAGAAGTGATTTCCCTAGTCTTATCTCTTTGAAGTCATCCTCAAATTCTTCTATCTCTTTTTTTAAATTTTCAGACTCTATACCGTCGATTACGTGAGTGGCCTGTACCAATATATGAGTATATCCTTCAGCTTTCAAAGATTCTAAAACCTCTTTGGGATTATTTTTATCTATTCCTCTTTTTTCAAGGATTCTCATTATGATCCTAGATGTAAAAGCATCTCTAACCTCTAACCCTTTAAACTCCTTCGACGCCTTTTCGTTTATGGCATCTATTGTTAGTTTTCTAGTTTCAGGATAGCTGCTTCCGAAGTGGACCATGACTACTGCTCCCTTGTCTCCATCCTTCATGTTTTCAAACATAGGTTTCTTCTCATACCCCTCTGATGCAAAAATAGTCACTGCCAGTAATAATATTCCTACCATAATACTAAGTTTTTTCATGTTTTCCTCCTTAAGATTTTTCAATAGTTTTCAGGAAATAAAAAAATCCTGAGTAATCTCAGGAGAGAAATTTTAAAAGCCTAAAAAAAGCTTTTTCATCTCTCGTCCCCGCAAGTGATAATGATAATATTATTTTCAAGGCAGGTCTCCTGGCTCAGCTTCATCCTACTCACACCCTTCCCAGATTCAGTCCAGTGGGTATTTTGCTTTCGTCTGCATTACAGTGGCGGGACCGCGGGAGCTTTTCACCCCTCTTCCCTTTTATTTCCAAAAATTTTGGAAAACCTTAAAAATTTATTCACTTTCTGTAGAAAATATACTATTATCACTCATAAAAGTCAATAACAATTTAAAAATTAAATTATTATTTCTATACTTATCATAAATTTATGTTAAAATAGTATGTATAAAATTGTGTCATAAATGATTCTGATGGCGACTCATTTATAATATAAACTTACAAGGAATTGGTTTTTACGTTATAATTTCAAAAAAATAAACAGGCGGTGTAATTGGTATGAAGGATCTACTTTGTTTTGCGAGATATTATAAACCACATCTGAAATTAGTTATACTTGACTTTTTTTGTGCCTTTGCCATGGCAGGCCTAGACCTTCTCTTTCCATTGTTGGTACAAAAGACTCTAGATGACGTCATACCCAAGGGAGACGTAACGCTTCTTTACATATTCGGAGCTGTGCTGGTAGTACTCTATGTGATAAGATATGCTGCCAGCTACATTGTATATTATTGGGGTAAGATGCTTGGCATCCTCATCGAATACGATATGAGAAGAGACCTCTTTGCCCATGTTCAAAAGCTCTCCTTTACATTTTTCGACAATACAAAAACAGGTTCTATAATGTCAAGGATAGTGAATGATCTAAGTTATATATCGGAATTTGCCCATATAGGTCCCGAGGATTTTTTTCTGGCAATATTAAAATTTACTGGGACATTTTTTATTATGTTCAGCATGAACAAAAAACTCACTCTGATCATTTTTTCCCTGGTTCCTCTTCTCATATGGTTCGCAGCTGCCAAAAAGAACCTAATGAAAATATCTTTTGGAAAATCCAGAAAAAAAATATCTGCCATAAACTCTCAGGTTGAAGATTCCATTTCTGGAATAAGAGTTGTACAAGCTTTTACAAATGAGAAATTTGAAAATGAAAAATTTCAGAAAAAGAATACCGAATTCAGAGAAGCAAAGAGAGAAAACTTCAAATTATCTGCAGAATATTTCTCAGGTCTTAGTTTCATTATGAATATAATACAGTTGGTAACTCTATTCTTTGGGGGGATCTTCATTTTAAAAGGAGAAATTACTGCGGGAATAGTTATAGGTTTCCTTCTCTATGTCTCAAAATTCATGGAGCCGATAAGAAGAATGATGCTTCTTATGCAGAGTTTTCAAAAAGGTATGGCCGGCTTTGTCAGATTCAGAGAGTTGATGGATAAAGATCCGGATATAAAGGACAAGCCCCATGCAGTTATACTTAAAAAACCACAGGGAACCATTCATTTTGAAAATGTTTCTTTTGGGTATGCCTCATCGGAACAGGATATTTTAAAGAATTTTTCTATGTCTATAAAATCTGGAGAAAAAGTGGCTTTGGTAGGAAGCAGCGGAGCAGGTAAGACCACTATCTGTAACCTCATCCCTAGATTTTATGAGGTTGAAAGAGGCTGCATAAAGATTGACGGCAGAGATATAAAGGAGTACACTCTCGAATCCCTCAGGGACAATATTGGAATAATACAGCAGGACGTTTTCCTATTCAGCGGCAGCATCGAGGAAAATATCCTCTATGGAAACCTTACTGCTAGCAGGGAAGAAGTTATAGAGGCGGCTAAAAAAGCTAGAATTTATAAGTTTATTCTATCTCTTACTGATGGATTTGACACAAATGTTGGAGAGAGAGGGGTAAAACTGAGTGGTGGTCAGAAGCAAAGGATAGCCATTGCAAGAATATTTTTGAAAAACCCCAAAATACTAATTTTAGATGAAGCCACCAGTGCACTAGATAATAATACCGAAAGACTAATCCAGGAATCCATAGATGAACTCACCACAAACAGAACTACCATAACAATTGCTCACAGACTCTCTACAATAGAAAATGCAGATCGAATCATAGTATTAAACAGTGAAGGAATTGTCGAAGAGGGGACTCATCACGACCTGGTAGAAAAAAAAGGTGAATATTTCTCCTTGATAGAAAAGCATATTCAGGAGAGTGCATAATCTGTAGTCTCTCTAAATAAATAGTATTATTTGCTTCTAAATATCAATTTATTTGAACTTTAAAAATAAAATATAATTTTTTTTGCATCTTCCCTTGAATTTATGAAATTTACAGGCTAGACTTGTACTAAAGAAGAAGGGAGTGTTATTTATGGAAATTTTCTTATTGTTGGCTGTGGCGGCGATTTTAATCTCTTTTTTTGCCTTTAGAGAAGGTAGGGATACGATACCTGATGAAAATAAGGAATACAATACAAAATACTCTGCTCTTCACAGATTGACTCAGGATCAGGATAAAAATGAAATCCAGCTATCTCAAGAAACAGAAGAGATAAAAAACACACCTTCTGAAGAAGAGCATGCAGAACCATTTATAATCCATGAGTTGAAAACGGTATATATGTCTCACGGAAGCAAAAAATACCACAGAAAAGGTTGCAAGTTCATACGCGAAGAAGAAAACCCAATTACTGTTTCTGATGCCGAAGCTATGGGACTTACACCGTGTAAAGTTTGTAAACCGAATTTAAATAATTAAGAATGCAAAAGACCTGTCAACAGGTCTTTTTGCATATCACTGTAAATAACCTCTTAGCTTATAGTATATTATTCCTGAAAACTCCCACATAAGTCTCATAAAATATGATAAATTGTCACTCCTTGGAATAAAATCCAATATATCATAGCTTTTCTGGTTTTGAATATATCCGCACGGAGCAGGGACTACGTTGAAACCGTACTTTTCAAAAGTCATTCTACTTCTTGTCATATGGGATGCTGAAGTGACCAGTACTATACTTTTAATGTTTACCATTTTGAGAGATTCAGACATGTATCTTGCATTTTCAATCGTTGTCCTGCTCTTTTCTTCTATTTGAATATCCTCCCTAGGTATATTCAGTCCTGTGAGAACACTCTTGTAAACTGAACTTTCACTGACCCTTTGATTTGTTACCTTTCCGCCGGTTATAAATATTTTTTTAGGATGATCATTGTACAGAACTGCCGCATGCATGAGTCTCACAGAGGCAGATTCACTGGGAATATCTCCTATGGGAGTTTTTTCCATAATCCCCCCTCCTAAAACCACATAGGCCTCTGCTTTTTGTATTTCTGCTGTTGTAGCCGGTTTGGATCTATTTTCCACCAGCTTAGCAGTAATATCTATTGTAGGTCTTATTGTAAAGGCGTATAAGATGATCCCGAATACAAAACTAACCTTTTTTATTTTTTTCAGATTATATCCATTTGAAAACAACCCTGTAAAAATAAACAGCGCTATAAATATAGTAGGTGATATTACAAGCAGGCCTAGTATTTTTCCGAGTATAAACATATTTTTCCTCCTTAAAGTTTATAAAGACTATTATACTCAGAATTTCCTCATAAAACAATAAAGTTTCAGCTAAACATCATAAAAACATCACATCTGTCTCGTATTATTTAAATAAGCTAAATATTAGCTTAAATCTCTTTCCTTGATTTAAAGTTTTGAAAGTGCCTGCAGGTGTAGGGAGCTTGTCTGTGATTCAGCACAGAAAAGCTCATTTCAAAATCCCAATTTTCGTGAGACCTTTATATTATTTTTCTCAATCCTATTTTCCCAATTAAAAAAGCTAGCTCAGGCTAGCTTTTTTAATTCCCTTGTATTTTACACGTTTCCCTCTGAATAATTTGAGATCATATTTTTTTTACAAGCACCTCTTTTTTAACTCCAGGAAAAACTCTCAGTAATGTCTCATGACCAAAATCCTGAGTGTAGTCTACATCCTCATCTTCGTTGATGTCTAAGTCTACAGTTATAAAAAACTCTATATCATCTTTATTAGAATAGTTTGAATTTATAACCTTATACGAATCTTTGGGAAATTCCAGCTCAAGTTTAAGGGGATTTTTATTTACATCTACTTTTTTTATACTCATAAGTGTGGTACTGTCGTCTGGAATATTTTTATCATAACCATAAAGATGTACTATAGCTTTTCCCTCAGTTGGAAAATCTCCTTTGACAATAAGTTCTATAGAATCAACCCCTCTTTTGCTGCAAGATACTATTATTATAAAAACTGCCGTGATAAATAATATTATTGCTTTCTTCATAAACTCACTTCCCTACGATAATTCCTATCATTTATAATAAAAATATATAAACAACAAGAGCGGGGACTGTGCCCGCTCCTTTTATTTTACATCATCAATTACCCTTTGTGCAAGATGTGGCGGCATCTCTTCATATCTTTCAAAAGACAATTCAAACTTCCCTCTTGCCTGAGTTATAGATCTAAGATCAGTTGCATATTTTGTCATTTCACTTTGCGGAACTTCTGCTATGACTTTCTGTTCCCCTTGAGCCTCAGGATTCATTCCTAGTATTCTTCCTCTACGCTTGTTTATATCTCCCATTATATCTCCCATATAATTTTCTGGGATCACTATCTCTGCTTTCATAATCGGTTCTAAAAGTACAGGATTAGCATCAGGTATACCTTTTCTAAAGGCCAGTATTGCTGCCTGCTTAAAAGAGTGTTCGTTAGAATCCACAGAATGATATGAGCCGTCATAAAGGGTTGCTCTGAAATTTATCATGGGATAACCTGCGAGAATCCCTCTGTTCTTGGCCTCCAAAAGTCCCTTTTCGACGGCAGGGATATATTGCTTTGGTACTACCCCTCCCTTTATATGATCTACAAATTCAAATTCCTCTTGGGAAGGTTCAAATTTTATAAAGACATCTCCAAACTGCCCGGCTCCTCCAGACTGCTTCTTATGCCTCCCCTCTATATCGACGGAACTTTTTATTGTTTCCCTGTAAGCTATTTTAGGCTCTGATACGATACTGTGAACTCCGAATTTATTTTCTAGCTTGTGAATTATTACCCTCAGATGTTTCTCCCCTAGTCCCCCTATAAGCAGCTGCTTTGTCTCGTAATTACGTTCCATCACAAAACTTGGATCTTCTTCAGTCAGCCTCTGAAGAGAGAGGCTTATCTTCTCATCATCACTTTTATTCTGAGGTTCTACAGCCATATACAGACACGGTTTTGGAAAATCTATTCTAGGATAAACTATAGGATGATTCTTACTGCACAAAGTATCTCCAGTTTCTGCATACTGAAGCTTTGTAGTCGCCCCTATATCCCCTGATCTTATCTCATCTGCATCTACCTGTTTTATTCCTCTCAAGAAAAATATATTTGAGATCTTTTCCTTTTTGTGTTTATTAGGATTTAAAATCTCCATATCTTTTTTTAGAACTCCAGAGTTCACCTTAAAAAGCGAGACTTTCCCCACAAAAGGATCTACTATAGTTTTAAAAATTATAGCAGAAAAAGGTTCGGTTTCATCTACTTTTCTCACTTCTACACCTTTAGTTTCCGGATTTGTCCCGATCCTAGATCCATCCTCCATCTCTTTCGGAGTCGGCATATAGTCGTAGAGCATCTCAAACATTGTATGAATCCCTATACCCTTTACTGCAGACCCAACCAGTACAGGAACTACATCTCCTGCTACCACGCCCTTATGGAGACCTCTGTGTATCTCCTCTAGTGTAAATTCCTCTCCTGCAAAATATTTCTCCATAAGTTTCTCGTCAGATTCTGCTACAGCCTCAAAAAGCATATTCCTAACTTCTGATATATCTAAATCCGTTGGGATCTCACTGTCTACACACTTATTCCCATCAAATTTTCTTCCTTTTAGATCCACTACATTTACAAAGCCCTGAAAATCATTCTTCTCACCGATTGGGATGCAGAAAGGAGCAACTTTCTTCCCAAATTTCTCTTTCAGTTCTCCGAGAAGCTTTGGATAATTCACAAACCCCTTATCCATCTTGTTTATAAAAAATATTCTGGGAATTCCCCGCTCTTCAAGTTTTTTCCAAGATTTTTCTGTACCTACCTCTACACCTGAAGTTGCATCTACTACAATCACAGCCCCTCCTGCAACTCTTAGAGAAGAGACAACCTCACCTTCAAAGTCAAAGTACCCTGGAGTATCCAGAATATTATATTTGTGCCCTTCATATTCAAGAGGTATCACAGATGCATTCACAGAAAAACTCCTGTGAATCTCCTCTTTATCATAGTCTGAAACAGTATTTCCCTCATCTACATTTCCCATCCTGCTTATAGCCCCAGAAATGTATAACAGTGACTCGGCGAGGGTAGTCTTTCCGCTTCCTCCATGGCCTAGAAAAGCTACATTTCTTATTTGGTTCATCTCATAGTTTTTCATAATTGCCCTCCGTTTTCCTATTTTATTTAACTCTGTCCATTATTCTCATGCTAATTATATTTTAAAAAGAATTCTCTTTCCTTTTTTCTATAAAATTAATATAAGCTCTAGATATAAATTATATGAATCTGTAAGTTTTAATTGTGCTAATTTTTTTATACAAAAACCGTCTCCTCAAAGATTCTTTCTTCCTCATATAACATAAAAACAAATCAAAAAAACTAAAAAATATTGCAGTTTTAAAGCAACAGAATTCTGAATTTTCACATGGTTCTTTTATTTTTTAGATAATATACTCAGCTTATAGAAAATTTATTTTTAAAAGTTTTTTGAATGAAAAATTAGTTTAACTTGGTAATATATATTTAGATAAACATAATCCGTTGATTGGAGGTTCTTCTCTTGAAAAATATTGTATCGGCTATAGATATTTTAGAAAAATGGACTACTCCCAAAGGGTCTAGAAAAGTACTAGTGACGCTTTTTATAATGTCAATTCAGATCATAATTTATAAAGTCGTGTATATGACCGGGGGAGCAAAGTATTCCTATTCTCAGGCTATGTATATCCCACTCATATTAGGGTCTCTTTTTTTTGGTATAATAGGAGGCTTCATTTTTGGGGTGAGCGGAGGGATTCTTTTAGGGCCTCTCATGCCTCTAGACACCATCACCATGGAGATGCAAAATATGATAAACTGGAATTATAGATTAGGCTTCTTCATCTTGATAGGGCTCATAACTGGGGGCATCATGGAATTTTTGGTTTCCACTATAAAAAAGCTTAATAAACTAAGTTTTTATAACCATTTTACAAGTCTTCCAAATGCTAGATATTTTGAGAATATGATAATCAAAGAGGATACTCCGGGATATTTTTTCATAATTGAGATGAACAACTATTCTCAAATTCTTTATAATTTAGGTTACGAGTTTAGCATGAAACTGATAAAACTCTTTTCAAAAGAGGTTTCAAACATTGTAAAAAGTTATGGAGAAACCCAAGTTTTTCATCTACAGGACAATAAATTTGGGGTTCTTATAAACAATTCAAACGAAAAGGAAATTTCAAAAAAATTTTTACAACTAGGACAGAGGTCGATAAAGGTTGACGGTATAGAGGTTCACCCCTATATTTTTATAGGGTCTGCCAGGTGTGAGAAAGATAGCTGCTGCCTTTTGAAAAAAGCTGAATATGCCAGGCTCTTTGCAAAAAAAAATCTGAGAGATTATCACATGTATCGACCCGAAATCTCTTCAAAAATCGACAGCAATTTCAAACTTTTTGAGGAGTTTCCACGGGCGATAAGCAACAAGGAGTTTTTTCTATGCTATCACCCGAAATTTGAGGTTTCTACCGGTATTGTAAAAGAAGCCGAAGTCCTTATAAGGTGGATGCATCCAAAGCGGGGTACTGTAGGTCCCAATGAATTTATTCCTCATCTTGAAACAACCACATTTATAACCAAAATCACAAAATGGGTTTTAAGGCAATCCTTAAAATCTCTGAACATAATGGAAAAAGCAGGCATTGATATCAATCTCTCAATAAATATACCCCTAAAAATTTTAGAGGACCCTGAATTTATTAGTTATTTAAAAGAATTTAGACAGTTGGGATATCCCCTAAAGAAAATAGAATTTGAAATATTAGAGCGGGACTGTGTGGAAGACTTTAAAAAAATATCAGAAATAATGAATTCCATAAAAAAAATGGGAATTAAATTTTCTCTCGATGATTTCGGTACTGGATACTCAGCCCTTTCTTATGTAAAAAAGCTTCCTTTTGACAAAATAAAATTAGATATGATGTTCATAAAAGACCTTGAACAGAGCAGGGAAAATATGGATATTGTAAGATCATCCATAGATATGGCTCATAATATGGGGATAGCCGTTGTGGCAGAGGGTGTCGAGTCTGAAGAAACTTTTCAGATATTAAAAAAACTGAAATGTGACTATGCCCAGGGATTTTACTTTAATCATCCTCTGAAGCAGGGAGACTTCATAAAATGGTATCATAGCACTGAAAATACAAAATTTTTTCAAGAGATACCCTCTTAAAAATTAATTTAAATTTTAGGCATATACCCCATCAAAATAATGAGCTATATAAATAAAAAAGGGCCTTAAGGCCCTTTTTTATTAGTTAACTTTATCGTTTAACTTTTTACCAGCTTTGAACTTAACTACTTTCTTAGCTTCGATCTTGATCTCTTCACCAGTTTTAGGATTTCTTCCAAGTCTGGCAGCTCTTTCAGCTACTTCAAATTTTCCCCATCCGATAAAGTTTACTTCATCTCCATCGTTTAGTACATCTTCTACAGTTGTTAAAAAAGCATCTAACTTTCTTTCTGCATCTGCTTTAGATTCAAATTCACCTTTTTCAAAAAATAATTTAACAAACTCTTTTTTAGTCATTCGATTTCCTCCTGCTCTTTGTTTATCCCTTAAAAATCAAGGTTTTTTGCCTAATCCTTTATACCATAGAATTTTTATAATTTCAATGATTTTTTTAAAAAACCTTTAGTTTTTAAGGGTTTAGAGTGGTTTTTTATCTTCTTTCAACTATTTTTGTACATTGATACTAAAATTTAACACCACCCCTTTAAATATAGGAGAATCTCAAAAGAGAGCCTATCCTAAGATTCTTTTAATCAAGTTACTGATCTTTATTTTCTGATTCCCACCATGATATATCTAATTTCCGTTCGGACCGTTTATATCAGTTGGTCATTTGAAACTGTTTAAATGACTACTTGCTCAATTGGGTATAGATACTGAAATTCTTGTATCCTCCTGAAAGATTATAGCAATTAAATCCCATATTAAGCATTATATTGTGGGCCGCATTACCCGAAACGCCCTTGTTACAGTGAACCACATATTTTTCAGTTTTCGGAAGGTTTTCTATCTTGCTTCTTAGTCTATCAAGAGGTATATTTACCGCTCCTGGTATATGCCCTGCACCGTATTGTTTGGACGATCTGACATCTATCACTATGTACTCATCTCTTTTTCTTATGAGTTCTTCAGGAGTTATTATCTTGTTTCTTCCATTCAGTGCGTTGCTTAGTATCATCCCTGTATACATAACTGGGTCCTTCGTAGTAGAGAAAGGAGGTGCATAGGCCAGATCCAAATGAAACAGCTGATCCACAGTTGCCCCCATTGTCATAAGTGCAACAAAGACATCTATTCTTTTATCTACACCCCTCTGCCCTAATATCTGCACTCCCAGGATTTTAGAACTTTTCCTGTCAGCTACAGCCTTTATAAGCATCTCACTGCTCTCTTTGAAATACTCTGTCTGATTAGGCTTTATGTTATGTATGATCTCTACGTCATACTTCATGTTCTTAGCCTGAGTTTCTGTCATCCCTGTCTGAGCCACAGCCATATCAAAAACCTTGAATATTCCTGTTCCAAGTATGCCCTTAAATCTAAGACTCCCTCCTGTAAGGACATCCCCACAGATTCTTCCCATTTTATTTGCAGTAGAACCTAGGGGTACGTATAAAGGCGCCTCATTTATCAGTGACCAACCCATAGCGACATCCCCAACTGCATATATATCTTCTATACTTGTTTCTAGCTTTTGGTTTATTTTTATTGCTCCATTTTGATAGGTCTCCACCCCTATCTCTTTGGCTAACTTGGAGTTTGGCTTTACCCCAGTGCAGGATACTACAAAATCAGCTTCTATACACTTCCCAGATTTTGTGATTACCCTCTCAGATATTATTTCAGATACTTCCTCACCTAGAAGAAACTCTACTTTTTTATCCTTAAGATACTCCTCTAGGTAGATTGATACATCTCTGTCCAGTTTCCCAGCGAGACTCTTTTCCCTCTCTATTAAAACAACTTTTATCCCTAAATTCATGAGATTTTCAAGAAGTTCTAAACCTATATATCCTCCACCGATTATTACAGCTTTCTTAGGTGAAGTTTTAGCTATGTAACCTACTATCTTGTCGGCACTCTCTACATTTCTCACAGTGAAGACGTTGTCATTGTCTATCCCTTTTATGTCAGGCTTCATAGGTTTCGCTCCCGTAGCAATGACCAACTTATCGTAAAAATCTTCAAATATCTCTCCAGTATGATAATCTCTTACCTCTATACTCTTTCTAGAAGGATCTATTCTCATTACCTCATGTCCTGTTTTTAGATCCATATCAAATCTTGTTTTGAACCAGCACTCATCTCTAGGAGTGAGGTTAGATCTTTCTATATCATTTTGACCTATGTAATATGGAAGCCCACATGCAGAGTAGCTTATATCCCTATCCTTTTCATATATCACTATTTCACATTCTTCAGAATTTCTTCTAGCCTTTGCAGCTACGGAAGTTCCAGCAGCCACTGATCCTATTATAATAATTCTCATTTTATTCCTCCAAAACTTTTTAATCTAATAAGTTGAAGCTAAAAACTGGTAAGATTCCTCTTAAAGTAATACCTATAAATTTATCTGGCAACGAATCCTAGTTAACTTCAAACTTATTGTTTTTAACATAGTCTGCGATTATCCTCTTTTAAATATCTTCTAAGGTTATTTTATGGTGCACGTCAGTTTTCCTCTATAAAAGAGTTATTGCTTTTAATCGGTGTTTAACTGATAGTTTTCTACCCGCTTATTGACTTTATTGGGGTCAACTCAACACATATGACCTTCTATTCATATCCTACCACAAAAGTTTCACTAAAAAAAAGATAATTTATATAATTTGATGTACTTATAAAAATTACATTTTTTTATTTACTGAGGTATAATAGGTGAAAGTTGACTTTAAAAATTAATTTACAATCTAAGACAAAAGAAGAGGTGAACTTACTTGAGAATGATAGAAACGAAACTGGATAAAATTGCAGAAATATGGAATGATTTTATTTTAAATGAGAAATTTTTTCAACGAAAAATAAATTTTGATTCTGAGGTAGAAACGAACTATTTTGGAGATATACTTCATTATTTTTACGACTCTCTTATACTTATCAAGGAAAACATTCCAGAAGATGATAAAGACAATTTTTCAGCCTCTGTTTTTTATGCTATCGGCTTACTTCAGATTATCTTTATACAGCATGATCTTATGAGAGAGTTTTTTTACATATTTAATATAGAAAAGTCTGAAAAAAAAGAGTTTGAAAAGGAGATAAAAAGAATAAGAGATCTTAGAAACGAACTCATAGGACATCCTATAAACAGAAATTCAAAAACTGGAGAACTTAGATCCACAGTATTTTGGGGGAATAGAATGAATAAAAATCAAATCCATTATCTCAAATACACAAGAAAAGACAATTTTAAAAAGGGGATACAAAAAGAGTTCTCAATAACACAGTTGATCGGCAATCAAGAGCTTATATTTAAAAAATACCTGAATCTGATTCTTCTGAATCTAAAGGAATGCCTTAGAGAATATCTTGATAATATCAGTCAAATTGAAGTCAACCTTAATGAAGATCACAATTTTTTTTATTTGATAGATAAAATACAAAATAACTGCACCCTTCTCTGGAATAAACATGTAATTTTTGATAAAGACATTCTTTTAGAATGCCATACAAAAAAGGCCATTCATCCTAGATATGAAAACACACTGAAAATTTTCAAAAACAAACTGAACTATAATATAATAAATTTAAGAAACAGAGTTTATGCAAAACTAGATGAAGAAAACAAAATTATTTCATTTCAAAATAAAGATGAAGAAAACTTTAAATACAGCGAAGAACTCACTCATTTTCTCATAAGACTTTTTGAAAAAAGACAGATTAAGGAAAGAATAAGATCACTCAGAGACACTTTCTGTGACTTTCCTCACATATTAGAGGAATTAGAAAATATGGAGTCCAACACAGAAAACAACACAGAATATTACTCCTCATATTTTTATTTGACAGGAGTTTTGCTGGAAAAATCCGTTTCTTATATTCATCTTTAATAGCTTACTGAGACTAAAAAAGACCTCAGTTTATCTCATCCTGAGGTCTTTTTTTTTCTCATAATTTGTTTGTTATTTTTTTATAAGTTCCTTTATCTCATCTACAGATAAGACTCTCCCTGTGGATACTACCTTGCCGTCTATCACAACTGCAGGAGTAGACATTACACCGTAACCTATTATATCTTTGAAGTCCTCTACTTTTTCTATAGAGGCATCTACAGAAGCTCCGGCCAAAGCCTCCTTTACATTGTTTGTAAGATCGTTGCATTTTTTACATCCTGTCCCCAAAATTTTAATATCCATATTTCCTCCTTATATAATTATATTGAAAAGATATCCTACACCTATAATACTTACCCCTGTTATCCCTGCAAAAATACCTATAAGTTTGGGTTTAATAACTTTTCTGAGAAGTATCATCTCAGGAAGTGATAAGGCTGTGGTAGCCATCATAAAAGACATGGCTGTACCCATCCCAACGCCCTTGTTTATAAGGGCTTCTGCTATTGGTATAGTCCCCATTGCATTAGAATACAGTGGGATAGCTATTACCGTAGATACAATCACCGAAAGTGGATTATCAGGACCTGCATATTTTGATAAAATCTCCTCTGGAGCCCATCCGTGAATCAAGGCCCCTATACCTATCCCTACAAGTAGGTATTTCCATATCCTTGTAACTATCTCTTTCACGTTCTCCTTGGCAAAACTTATCCTCTCTTTTCGATTCATCTCTATTATTTCCTGGTTTCCCATTTTGATCTGATAGACATATTCCTCCACATACTTCTCCAATTTCAGGATATGTATGATGTAGCCTCCTAAGACACCTATTACTACGCCTGAGATCACATACAAAAGCGCAATTTTAAACCCAAAGGTCCCTAAAAGAATCACAAGGGCGGCTTCATTTACTATCGGAGAGGTTATAAGGAAGGAAAAGGTTACTCCTAGTGGAATACCTCCCTCTATAAATCCTATGAAAAGCGGTACACTAGAGCATGAACAAAAAGGGGTCACTATCCCAAATAGACTCGCAGCAATATGTGCCTTGAGGCCTCCAATTTTTTCTAAGGCGAGCTTGGTCTTTTCTACTGAAAAATAACTTCTTATATAAGATATCCCAAATATCATTATAGAAAGCAGTATTATTATCTTGATACTGTCATAGATAAAGAAATGTATACTTCCACCCAGATGGGTTTCCATGGATATTTTAAAGATATTTTCCACAAGCATTCTCACCAGATCGCTAAGCCATCCAAAATTAAATATATAACCTAACATCTTATACCATCTCCTGTTCAAAATTTAATATTCTTATTTCATCCCTTCAGCCATATCAAGGATATCTTTTTTCACAAAAATTTCTACCAGTTTAATCACCTCTACTATTTCACCTCTTCTTATTTTGTAGTGTACATTAAGTCCCTTTTTTTCCGAAGAAAGAACTCCTGAATTTTTAAGTATCTTAAGATGCTGAGAGAGATTTGACTGGGAAAAATCTACTTCTTCCTGAAGCTGACACACACATTTTTCGCCCTCTAAAAGTTTTTTTACTATTGCAAACCTCACAGGATGCCCGAGAGCCTTAAACACCTTTATCTGAAAATCATCAATAACCATTTACATTGCCCTCCATAATTATATAATTAATTTATAATATAATTATACGTGTCACATGTGTTGAAGTCAATTTTTTTTTTAGAAATCTAATTATAATTATTTCTTTTCCCAGTAAATTTTTATTTTTCAGGGTAAATTTAAAGTGGGTTCTAAATTATAGAACCCACTTCCTGCAAAGAATATTTTTTATTTTTTAGTGGATCTCTATATCCACTACATCTTCCTTCCTGGCACTCTCTGATTTCGGCAGGTGGATGGTCAAAATCCCATCTTGGTGTTTACTGTATATCTTCTCAAGTTCTACATCAGGAGGCATGTTGAAACTACGGCTGAATGATTGGCACTGAAACTCTTTTCTGTGATAATTTTTATCTTTGTATTCATCCGATGTCTTTTGTTCATATGATATTGTGAGCATATCCTTATCCCTGCTCACCTTGATGTTTTCTTTCTCTATTCCAGGAACTGATACTTCAATTTGATATTTTTCGTCATCTTCAGATACATTTACCGGAGGAAGAGACCTTCTTCGGAAGATCTTGTCATTGAAAACATCATCCTCAAAAAAATCTTTAAAAACACTCGGATTAAAAAAATCATACTTTTTTATTAAATTTCCCATTGTTTACCTCCTTTCATATAAATAAAAACAGTAAAAAAAATAAATATTTTGAAATATAATATTTTGTTTTGAATAAATTAACACACGCAAATCTCTATTATAATTTTCTATTTATTATTCATTTTTCCTTTATAATTTTAAAATTGTATATAGATTTTTTTAATCTTAATTTGCCCAAAATTCAATTATTTACGCGGACAGAGCCTATAATGACTATGTTCTTGAAGACGCGTTAAGTGATGTTGATATTTATCTTTCACCTATGAGGCATAAAAATTCAAAACGTTCTAAAAGTAAAAGTCAGGAATTTCTTGATCATATAAAAAGAAAACTAATTGAAACTGTTGGAAGTTCCATAAATAGATTAATATCAAAGTCTATTCATAGTGTTACTTCTAGGTGTTTTGAACTCAAAATTCTTTTATTTTTGATGGGTTATACATTTTTAAATATGAAGTAGCAACTTGGGTTAATTAATCAAAGTTGCTACCTTTTTAAATTTGTTGTAAAATGTTCTTAAAATATCAACTTTGAGAGAACATTACATGAAAACAACATTTATTAAATATTGGTGATAGTATAAATGTTTTAAATTTAAAATTTTAATTTTTTAAAGGAATACACTTTTTGAATATCAAGTAGCAATTTGGATTAATTGATATAACTAGAAACTTTGAGAGAGTTTATGGAGATGTTGATAAAAACAGAAACTTTGATATTTAGAAGTCGAGTTGATTAAAATATATTTATAATGTGCAAGAGACGATTTTCTAGAGGTGAAAATATGGAAAAAGTTACGATATTTGATGTGGCAAAAAAAGCTGGGGTAGGGAAATCTACTGTTTCAAGGGTCATAAACAATGACGAAAATGTAAAACCAGAAACAAGGAAAAAGGTTTTAAAAGTTATAAAAGAGCTAAACTACATTCCATCTAAGAGTGCTAGGGGTATGAGGTCCAAGCAAAGTAAGGTTATAGGGATAATAGCAAGCCGCCTTGATTCAACGGCAGAAAACAGGACAATAAGAGGAATACTCGAAGAGATATACGCAAAAGGCTATGATGTGGTCTTGGTTGAAAGTCAGTTTTCATCTGAAAAAACGATGGAACATGTGAATATGTTAATAAACAAAGAGGTGGATGGTCTCATAATCTTTGCTATAAGCGGGGCAAAATATGATTACCTTAAAAAACTTAAAATACCGGTTGTTATGGTAGCTCAGGATGTGGAGGGCTTCACATCAATATTGTATGATGACTACGGCTCTATAGACAAAGTTACCAAATATATATATGCCTTAGGGAAAAAAAAAATAGCTTACCTTGGAGTGGACTTATCAGACAGGACTACAGGATATTTCAGGCATAAGGCTTATAAAGACTTTTGTGAAAGTACAGGATTAAAGGAGATAAACTATTTTGGTAAATCATCCTATAGGATGGGATATGAATTAGCCAAAAAAGTGGTAAAAAAAAACGTGGAGGCTATTGTTTGCGCTACAGACAGTATAGCCTTGGGAGTAAAAAAATATCTTACTGAGAAAGGTTATGAAAGCATACTTGTAAGTGGTGTAGGTAATGATGAACTTTTGAAATTTTTATACCCAGATCACATCACAGTTAATTTAAGTTATAAGGATTCTGGGAAAAGAGCAGCAGAAACTATTTACAAGCTGATTGTCGGTGAAAAAGTAGATGAAAAAGTTATAATGAAGAGTGAGTTAATAAAAAGATAACATTTAGAGATGTTATTTTACTTAAGCTTTTTCAACTGATAAAAAAAGAACTTACAAAAAAATTAAAAACAACTATTTTCTAGTTGACAAAACTCAAAAAAGGAGCTACCATTTATAATAGATATAAAAAAGTCGGGAATTATCCCGTTTTTTTTAAAGAAATTTTTGGGAACGTTCCCAATAAAATAAGGAGGATTTTCATGGCTAAATTTTCAAACATAGAGGCAAAGGAATTATTGAAGTTAGTTGGGGGAAAAGATAATGTCGCTGCAGTAAGCCACTGTGTCACTAGAATGAGATTTGTTCTTAAGGATGAGTCAAAAGCTGATGTTGACAAAATTAATGAGCTTAAACCTGTGAAAGGTACTTTTACAAATGCAGGTCAATTTCAGGTTGTTATCGGACCAGGGGTATCAGACTTCCATAAACTTTTTATAGCTGAAGCGGAGTTAAGTTCTATGAGCAAGGACGAAGCTAAAAAGGCAGCTAGAAAAAATATGAATTTTTTCGAAAGAACTATATCACATTTGGCTGAAATATTTGTTCCACTTTTACCTGCCATTATAGTTGGAGGACTTATACTTGGATTCAGGAATGTTATAGGTGACATTAAGATGATAGACGGTAAATCCCTTACGGAAATAAGTCAGTTTTGGGCAGGGGTACATTCGTTTTTATGGCTTTTAGGCGAAGCGATATTCCACTTTTTGCCAGTTGGGATTACATGGTCGGTTGTAAAAAAAATGGGTGGAACACCTATACTTGGTATAGTTCTAGGTATAACTCTTGTATCACCACAGCTTATGAATGCGTACAATATAGGTAAAATAGCACCTGAGGTATGGGATTTTGGCAACTTTGCAATTGAAAAGGTAGGATATCAGGCACAGGTTATCCCAGCTATTTTTGCAGGTATGGTGCTTGCTTTTATTGAAAACAATGTGAAAAAAATAGTCCCTGACTACCTTCAGCTTGTAATAGTTCCTTTTGTTGCATTGTTAGCCACAGCTCTTCTTGCGCATACGGTTATCGGTCCAGTTGGACGATTGATCGGTGATGGTGTTGGTGTAGCTGCAAAAGTTGCTCTTACTGGACCGTTTGCAGTGGTTGGATCAGCACTCTTCGGATTCCTTTATGCCCCACTTGTTATCACTGGGGTTCACCATACAACAAGTGCAGTAGAACTACAACTTATGCAACAAATCGGCGGAACTATGATATTTCCGCTTATAGCTTTAAGCAACATCGCCCAAGCTTCAGCTGTACTTGGAATAGCTCTTTCAAACAGAGATAAAAGATCTAGAGAGGTATCAGTTCCAGCAGCAATCTCAGCATATCTTGGCGTAACTGAGCCTGCAATGTATGGAATTAATTTGAAATACAAATACCCAATGCTTTGTGCGATGCTGGGATCGGCAATGGCTGCAATTATAGCAGGATTTTTCGGAGTACTTTCAAACGGTATAGGGGTTGGAGGCATTCCTGGAATCCTATCTATTAAACCTAATTTCTGGTCTGTATATTTAATCTGTATGCTGATTGCTATACTCGTTCCACTATCTACAACGATGATGATATACAGAAGAAAAAAAGCCAAAGAACTTAAAACTAGCTTAGCATAAAATAACAGAGACTGACTTAAGCCAGTCTCTAATCATAAATGTGCAAAATAAAAAATTATTAAAAAGAGGTTGAAAAAAGTTAATAAAGGAGAAGATGTTGTGGAAAATTTTAAGAAAAGCTGTGTATATCAAATATACCCCAAGAGTTTTAAGGATACCAGCGGAAATGGTCAAGGAGATCTAAAAGGAATCACAAAAAAACTAGATTATTTGAAAAAATTGGGGGTAGACTATGTTTGGCTCACTCCTATATATATATCACCACAACATGATAATGGGTATGATGTGGCCGATTACTACAATATAAATCCTGATTTCGGAACCATGGAGGATTTTGAAGAATTAGTGGAAGAAGCTGGCAAAAGAGGAATAAAGATAATGCTTGATATGGTATTCAACCATACATCCACAGAGCATGAGTGGTTTAAAAAAGCTATGGCAGGGGTTAAAAAATACATGGACTACTATATATTAAAAGATCCTGTAGACGGCAGGGAGCCAACCAACTGGGAATCCAAGTTTGGTGGCAATGCTTGGGAGTATGTACCGCATTTAAATAAGTACTACCTCCACCTTTTTGACAAGACACAAGCAGACCTTGACTGGGAGAATGAGGAGCTCAGGGAGGAGATATATAGGATAGTTAACTTCTGGCTTGAAAAAGGGGTTAAAGGATTCAGGCTTGACGTGATAAATCTTATAAGTAAACCTGAAATTTTTGAAAACGACTATGTGGGGGATGGAAGAAGATTTTACACAGACGGACCTAAAATACACGAGTATCTAAAGGAACTCAACAGGAGAACTTTCGGAAAATACAACGATGTTGTAACTGTCGGAGAGATGAGCAGTACAACAATAGAAAATTGTATAAGGTACAGCAATCCTCAAGAGAAGGAGCTTTCAATGGTGTTTAACTTTCACCATCTTAAGATAGACTATAAAAACGGCAACAAGTGGAGTGACGTGGAGTTTGACTTCGCTATGCTCAAAGACCTGTTTGACAATTGGCAAACGAAGATGGACAAGGGCAGTGGTTGGAATGCACTTTTCTGGTGCAACCACGATCAGCCTAGGGTGGTCTCGAGATATGGCGACGATAAAAGCTATTATAAAGAGAGTGCGAAGATGCTGGCAACAACGATACACATGATGAAGGGGACCCCGTATATCTACCAGGGAGAAGAGATAGGCATGACCAACGCCTATTTTGATAGCATATCCCAGTACAGGGATGTGGAGTCGATCAACTACTATGAGATACTTAAAAAAGATGGGGTTTCAGAGGATGAGATACTAAGAATTCTTCAGAAAAAATCAAGGGATAACTCCAGAACCCCTATGCAGTGGGATAACAGCTCAAATGCAGGATTTACAAGTGGCGAACCTTGGATAGGAGTCATCTCAAACTACAGGGAAATAAATGCAAAAAAATCTCTAGAAGACAAGGAGTCTGTTTTCTACCATTATAAAGAACTTATAGATATAAGGAAAAAATATGATGTCACGGTATTTGGGAATTATGCAATAATAGAAAAAGATCACGACAAGGTTTATGCCTATAAGAGAAAATATAAAGATGAAGAGATGCTTGTCGTATGCAATTTTTATGGGGAAGAAACAGAATTCCTACTAGAGGGGATCGAAAGCTATAGCGTGCTCAACTCAAACTATAAAGAGAGCATGGTAGAAGACGGAAAAGTACACTTCAGACCTTATGAGGCAGTAATTTTTTACAAAAAGGTCTAGGTATAGGCTTGAATAAATAAAGTTTGAATTTTGAAGAAATGTATGATGGAATATCTAGCAGGAGTAGATATAGGTGGCCCCGGCAAACACAGACACAGAGGTTGTAGAGTTTTGCGTAAACCTAAGAGGCTGGGAAAAATTATGCACAAAAACTAGGCATACCGGTTTATATCGGAAATGACGTGCCCCAGGGAAAGTTTAAAAGAGGTCTGCAAAAGCTTATAAAAACATCCTGAGTATAGCTTGTTGGAACCGATATCGGAGGAGGAGATAATCATGATAAAGATAGAAAAAACTACGGAAACTCCCGATTCACTTCGTGGGGTAGTTTATATAAAAAATGATCAAAGTGGAGCATATGAAGATGAGATAGGGGAAGTATATGTTTTTAACATTGAAGGAGAAAAATATGATGCATTTATCTATCTCACATCTAATCATAAAGATGCCATAAAAATAATCGAGAACAAAGTTCTAGATAAGTTAAGCTTAGAGGAGAAAATAAAAAAATTTATACTGGATAATTATTATGAGGCAGCAGAAATAAAACTTAGTATGATTGTAAGTTTTTTAAGTGATAAAGCAGTCATAACAGTTAATTAGAAGATTTAGTGCTTCCCCAATAGTCCCATAGAATATTTGGACTTTTGTGTAAATTAATGCACAATTTCACCTGAGATAGAATTGTTGTAAATATTGAATACTAGAACAGATACCCAAGAAGGGAATGTAACATATGCTAGGGACAGTAATGATAGTATAATATTTTTTGTTTATTATTCAAAAACTCAATTACTGAATATAGCACCAGATTCTCTAGAATAAATTAAACTGTAACCATGAAACTGGACACTTTTATTAAGTGTCCAGTTTCATGGTTTTTTATATACTTAAAAATGAAAAAGGAGTATTTTATGTCTTACATTGTCAAATATATTGTATCCTCTCTATCTCCATTTATATTACTTATTGTATTCCTTATACCACGAAATAAAGTTTTTTATACCGAATTTAAAATCAATTTTAGTGGTATCAGCACAAGTTTTATTTACATCTCCAGGTTGTAATGGTAGTCGATTTATAATAGCTTCTATTCCAATCTCATCTTGCATAACTTCTATCATCTCACTAAGAGAGATTGTTTGGGATTCCTCTAAATTGAATATCTCATAAATGCCTTGGTTTTCTCTTAAATAATCTATATTTTTTAATATCCCATCTAGAATATCATCTATATATGTCTAATCTCTTTCTGAAGACCCGTCCCCGTAAAAAGGTATTGCTTCTCCTTCTGTATTTTGTAAATTTATATATTGCTAGATTAGGTCTTTGACTAGGTCCGTAAACATTAAAAAATCTAAGTTGGATAATATCTATGTTATAAAAATGAGAATACACATGTCCTATAACTTCTCCTGATTTTTTAGTTGCTGCGTAAGGAGAATAGCATAATCAACATTGATTCTATACTTTTTACACAGTTCAAGAATATTCATTAAACCTTTAATATTAACATTTTCATACAATAAAGGATCTTCCAAAGATGGTCTTATCCCTGGCATAGCCACTAGATTTATTACCATCTCTATGCTGTTTTCAGAAAAAACTTTTTCCAAAAGAGATACATTCCTTATATCTCCTTTAAAAAGTTGAAATCTTTCATTAAACTTTGATCACTTATGAAAAAATATTATAGCTTTTCCTACAAAATACATTGGGATAAATAAAATCCAAAGTACAAAGGTTAATAAATTAGAAAATACTTTTTTCATGGGATAACCTCACTTTATTCTGGTGATGATATTCGATAAACATAGTTGCTTCCTATTTCAAATTGACTAAAATTGTTTAAAATGCCTTTGAGTTCCTGATTTCTTTTTATATCTTTTTTCCTTACAAAAAGAACCATACTCTTTTCATTTACAGCTTTTTTTAAAGTATCTAAATCCCCTATATTTGTCACCGGCTCATGGAGATATACGTCCATATTTTCGGCCTTTTCAAAATTGAATGCGTAGTAACTGCTTTTTCCGCCTTCTGTCCTCAGCTTTTCACCTTTTTCGGCTAAACTCCTAAGCCCTATCTCGTTGTTTAAGTTTTCCATATTCAAAGAAATGGAAAAAATCAGAAAGAGCATTCCACCTACAATTCCCCAGGATGACTTTTTAAAATCACCCTTTACTGTATTTGAAAATGAATATATACCTAATAAAGATATAAGCAGCATACCGATGTAAAATAAAACATTTCCTGCGAACGGGAGTTTGTCTAAAAATGCAACTACCAAAACCCCTGGAAACATTAAAACCATCAATAATCCGGGAAGGGCCGTACACCATCTCCAGTATTTTTCCTTCGCCAACCTTCTAAACTGAATTATAGAAAGGAAAGTCACAAAGGGATAAACTGGGAGGAGATATATCTCAAGTTTGCTGCTTATAATGGAAAGCAGAACAAATGTGGATACGACAACTGTTCTAAAGAACTTTTCCAGAACTCCTGCATTTTTTCTGTTTTTAATTCCCAGGATAAAAGTAGTGAAATAAAAAACAGACCATGGAAGAAAAACAACTGGAAATTCAATAAAGTAATAATAAAAAGGCCTGTTATGTTTGAAGGAGTTTACTCCCCTTCCTACAGTCTGTTTAACTGTGAGGTTATAGAGGTAATCTTTTCCCCCTTCAAGGTATACAAGGGCAAGCCAAATTGCAGCCATACCAACCAGCATGAAAAATCCCCATATGGGAAGATACTTATTTATTTTGGAAAGCTTTTTTTCAGTGGATAGAAATACGGCTATAGAAACAAGGGGAATGAGCATCCCCAGAGGGCCCTTGGTGAACAGTGCAAGAAAGATCCACACCCATACAAGATAAGGCTCCCAGGACTTTCCAGTCTCGGTATAGCACCTATAAAAGCTGAATAGGGCAAGTACGATAAACAGTGTCATTAGCATATCCATCCTCAGAATAAGTCCCCCTCCTAGGAATATAGCGGTGGTGAAGAGGATCCCTGATGCCAGAGTCTGATCTCCTTCGTCAAGAACGGAGGAAGACCACCTGCTCATTACTATAAGTATCAAGAGGGCCGGTAAAAGACTGAATATTCCAATTGCAGGGACACTGTAGCTTCCGGTTATGTTCTTTACCATCATGATGATCCAGAAGTATAAGGGTGGCTTGTCTGCATATGGGATTCCGTGATTATAAAAAGCAAAGGTATTTCCTTTATCTAGTGCCTCAGTTACTATACTTATATATTTAAGTTCGTTGTCAGGTGTAAGGTCTCTGAAAAAGAAAAGAGGGTAAACAAGGAGAGTCATTGCGATAAATATTAATATTTTTCTATTTTTCATGAATTCAATTCCTTTCAGACAGGAAATATTTAAAATATCCTAGTCTTTTGTATTTTTAACTACCTTGTACAAATGTATAGTTTTATCTTCATCTTCATATTTGTAATATGTATTTTTACTTTTAATTATAAATTCAGTCCTAAATTTTTCATTTATTAACGGTTCTTCTCTGTCGTCTAAAACAAAAAAAATGTTGGGAAGCTCTTGAAGATCACCGATTAATTCTATCTTTTTGCCTACATTCCACACATTTGTGATTTCGTCGTCATCAAATGTATAGATGGGGTATTCTTGTGGTCCTGAACTTTTGAGAGTACTCAAATATTTATATTCATCTCGATATTCTGTTCTTACATACTTTTCTACAAACCATGTCACAGAGATGTTGATTGTAATCATTAAGAACCCTGTCATAAAAAGAATTTGTTCAATTTTTCTTTTTTTTATAAATCCCATTACAAATTCGTATGAAAAGAATAAAAAAAACATTGCAATAAATGATAAATATACGATTCCTATATGCCCACTTCTATATCCTTTGAAGTAAAACATAGGGGGAATTAAAATCGATATTGTGACCATAAGAATGGTATGAGTTTTTATTATAAAATTTTCTATTTTTACAAGCTTTTTCCACTCTCTGTTTATGAAATAAAAGATGAGATGTGAGGCCATCATAGGAGTCAGTATATACAGTGGAACTCCATACCTTTTTTTCTTCATTTTTATTAAAGATATCAAAACAAAAGTTATTAAATTCCATAAAAAAAGCATTGAGAAAAATTTATTGTCTGGGCTTCTTTTTTCTGACCATTTTTTGAAAAAAGAAGCGAGAGCAAAAATCATCCATACACCTATATAAATAATATAGTCAAAATAGTAAAATATGCTTTTTACATGTTTGTTCAACCAGGTAGAAGCCTCTTTATTCATGACAGAGATAAAGAGATCTTTTTGAGTTAACATAATCGCCGCAGGCCATAAAGCAGCTAAGCTCACTCCTATAATAATAGTAAATAATATTTTTTTCCAGCTAACTCTTATATTTGAAAACCCATAGGTCACAGAATACGCTACAAAAAATGGTAACATCATGCCGTAGACAGGTACGGGCCCTTTACTGAGGAGTGATGCTCCCATAAAGATACCGGAGATTATGAAATCCATTGTGTTCAAGGATTTTAAACCTATAAAAATATATGTAACACATCCAAACATAAAAATATAGGGGAACATATCCCAGGCATCCTCATTTCCAAGTTTTATTATCATAAAGGTTGTGGTACTTACCAACCCAGATATAAAAGCCAATTCAGGATTTTCCGTAGCTGATTTTACCAGGAAATAAATCAGAAAAATCAGTCCCAAGGTGCATATTGCAATTGGAAGTCTGAGGACAAACTCATTGGTTGTTGTGTTAAAAAATTTCATAAATAAAGCTGTCAGCCATGTGGGAAAGGGAGGTTTTTCAAATCTGAATTCACCGTTCATGGTGGTTATGATCCAGTTCCCATTTTGTACCATCTCTCTGGCAGTAACAAAATTTCGTGCTTCCATTATTCCTACCCTGCCAACCCATAGGCTAGGAAACAGGGTTATTATTCCAGATAAAAAAAGATAAAGAAGATTTTTTTTCTCTCTAACCTGCATCGCTACCTCCAGCCAGCCTCTCTTTTTTTATGAGATATAGGTTTCTTGTGTAAATAAAGAGATTTGGAGCCTGTCCCAGTATAAATACAGGGTCCTTTCTGTATATAGCATATATCAGTAGGAAAAAACTTCCAATAATACTAAATATCCAGAAGGAAAGAGGGATTACACTCTTGCCTGCCCTCTCGCTGGCCATCCACTGAACTAGAAACCTCATGGAAAAAAAAGCCTGGCCTACAAATCCCAGTATTAAAAAAGGTTTCATTTTTGATTTCCTCCAGTCTCAAATTCATATTTTAAAATCCTGTTTTTCATCCATCTTACAGCAAAGGCATCTTTTAATCCTTTGAAAAGCCTGTTCCAAACTCCGTACTTTGAAACTCCGAACTCTCTGTCATAGTGCCTCACAGGGACCTCTACAACCTTAAACCCCCTGAGTCTTGCAAGGGTGGGAAGGAATCTGTGCATCCCCTCAAATAATACGTAGCTTTTGGCAACTTCCTTCTTGAATAATTTTAAAGGGCAGCCTGTATCCTGTATGTTATCCCCAGTTATGAGGTTTCTGACACCGTTTCCAACTAGAGAAGAGATTTTTTTCTTGATTCCGTCCTCTCTTGATGCTCTTCTGCCGTTTACCATGTCATAATTTTCAAGGTACGGTAAAAGGGTATAGATATCATCTGGGTCTGTCTGAAGATCTGAATCCATAGTGACAACAATATCTCCAGAGCATTTTTCAAAACCTGCAGCTAAAGCGGCAGTCTGACCGTTGTTTTTCGTGAAATGATATACTTTTATATGCCCATTTTGCGAAGCTTCCTGGTCTAGTATCTCTCTGCTCTTATCTGTACTTCCATCATTTATAAGGATAATCTCATAGGATATAAACTCTTTCCTCACTGAATCCTCAACTTTTTTTATAAAACGTGATATATTTTCTTCTTCATTGTATACTGGTGCTATGACAGATATTCTCTGCATCTGTATTCCTCCTTATTTTTAACCTTTTTCTTTTATCATTTGATTGTAGTTCATAAAGATAAAGATTTGGTAAAAATTTATTTTATTTTTTCATCATTTTTTTACTATACTAATGTATAGTTGTATTACATGGCTTATTAAAGGAGTTTTTAATATGAAAAAAATATTGATTGTAGAGGACGAAAAAAAAATAAGCAGATATCTACAGCTAGAGCTTGAACACGAGGGCTATTCTATAGACATTGCTGATGACGGTGCAATTGCCTTAGAGTTTTTTAAAAAGAATTTTTACAATATAATTTTACTTGATCTTATGTTGCCAAAACTCTCTGGGGAAGAGGTGTGCCGTCAAATAAGAGAAAAATCTGAGGTTCCTGTGATAGTTCTTACTGCTAGAGATAAAACTTTCAGTAAAATAAATCTTTTGGATCTGGGAGCGGATGATTATATAACAAAACCCTTTGCTATAGGCGAACTTTTAGCACGTATAAGGGTGGCACTTAGGCATAAGAAAAAATTTTCTGACGGAGATCAGGTCATTGATTACGGAGGGATCCGGATCAACCTGGATAAGAAAGTGGTGGATATTCAAGAGAAAGAAGTTTCCCTTACAAAAACTGAATTTAATCTTCTTCATTATCTTGTATTAAACAGAGAGATAGTTTTATCGAGGGAACAGATGTTAAATAATGTATGGGGATATGATTATGCAGGTGGTGAAAAAATAGTGGATGTATATATAAAATCTTTGAGAAAAAAAATAGATTATGGTGAAAAAAAGCTTATACATACAATAAGAGGATTTGGATATATTTTAAAAGAGGAGAATTGACTTATGAAAACATTTTCTGGTGAACTTTGGAAAAAATTTATGATTTTAATATTTATTTTTACTACAGGCTATGGCATTTTTATATATTCAATTTGGGGGTACTTTGTCAGTCAGTCTAAAAAAGACATCGTCACTACAGAAAACTTTATCATAAATGAACTTAAAGAACCTGAGCATCAGAATATAGAAGAATTTTTTAATGTGGCCCTGAAAGAAAGCCCTAAAATAAATGAACTTTACATATCGTTAAATCATAACGGGGTCGACCATAGAGAGGAAGGAACTCCTGATATAAAAATTGTAGAGGAGACAGATAAAATACAGGAAATCGGACACAAAGATTACTTTATATCAACTAAAAGAATAGAAGGCCTTAACAACGAAGAGATAGTTTTGACTATAATAAGGGGGATGGGCAGAGAAAAATATTTCATGAAAAAAATCATGATAATTTCTATTGGGATAATCTTTGTCTTCTGCGGGACTGCCTTATTTGTGTCAAAATCTTTTTACCGTGAAGTTGTTCCTCAGTTAAAAAGATTGGAAGAGGCTACAAATAAAGTGAATCTTAGTTCCTTTGAATCCGAAATTGAAAAAAATGGTTTTTTTGTTGAATTTTACAATATACTTCTTTCATATGAAAAAATGCTGAAAAGGCTGGAGGCTGAGGCTACTGCTCAGATTGATTTTGTTAACAACGCCTCCCATGAACTTAAGACCCCTATATTTATAATAGGAAGTTATGTCGACCTTTTAAGAAGATGGGGTGGAAAAGACAGAAAAGTTTCCCAGGAAGCAATCGATTCAATCTATGGCGAGGTGAAAAACATGGAGATACTAATACAAAAACTACTTTTTCTTGCAAAACAGGATAAAATAGATGTCATCAAAGAAGATGTCGAGCTAGGAGAACTAATCGAGGAGATCGTAAAAGAGATGGAAGTCATTTATCAGAATCAGGTAATAAATTATACTGGAATTTCATTTCATGTAAATTCTGACAGAGTTCTACTGAAACACCTCATAAAAAACATAGTGGACAACGCAATAGTATATGGTGGTGGGAAGGATGTCGATATTTTTCTGTGTGGAAGTTCTAATGCAATAATAAAAGTACAGGATCGTGGAGCCGGTATATCCGAGGAGGATCAGTCTAGGATTTTCGATAGATTCTACAGGGCAGAAAAGTCTAGAAACAGAAACCTAGGCGGTCACGGACTGGGATTGTCTATAGTAAGGAACATCGCAGATATTTTGAAACTTGATATATCTTTTACAAGTGAAGTAGGATCAGGAACAACTGTAGAAATAAACCTTCCTGTGAATTAAATTTTGGGTTGGAAGATAGGAAACCAAATCTATAAATTTTAAAAATAACAAGACTGAATATAATACCCATTGTATTCTCTTTATTAATGAGGCCTTTTATATTTAGATTAGCACCTACTCACATATCTGTAAGTAATACAGATTCATATAATATTTGAATTTTAAAGATACGCTTAAAGAGGGAAGTATATGAGCTTCCCTCTTTTCATTCTTTCCATAATTTATAATAGATTCCTTGAGAAAATCCACTTAGGTGTAAGGCTTTCTTGGCTTTAAGTTCTTTTCGATTTCCCTCTCAAAATAGTTTTTTATTTTAGTATTAAGAAAAGTATAGATTTAAATACTCATTTTTAAGTCAGTTAGGTTTTGAAAATTAAAGAAAATAAGTTAAAGGAAATTGTTACATAAATTAGGATATCACAAAATACCGCATCGAGAAAAACAGCCTGTCAATCTATTATGTATATAAAATCAATGGAAGTATTCATTGTATTAAATGTCTCTGTAAAAGCGGTGCTAAAATACCTAAAAGCAGCGGTTGTAAATTTCCTGTAATAATTTAAAATAAAAAAGCGAGAATTATCTCGCTTAAGTTAAACTATAAAAAACATTATAATTTGATAGTCAAATTATATTTCATACAAATCAAAATATAGGTAAGTCTGGTGCGCAGAGGGGGGAGTGCGTAACATCCCAACTTAATAATTGTAGGCCCCTACTTTAATTATATTATAAGTTATTATTACAAAAATTTCATCTGAAAATATTCTTAAAAATCTCTGATATAGAATCCCCTCTAAGGTTTGCCTTGAGTATTACCAGCTTGGTCTTATATTGCAAAGGGTTAAAACTAAACTCAAAGCCCTGTTTTTTCAGGGTTATTCCTTCAAACCCAAGTCTAATTTTACTTTCTTCAATTCATTTTTAACAGTTTCATTATCCACTAAATTTATATCACCGTTAACATCACTATTCAGCAGCCCTCTTTCGAAAGCTTTTAACCTCTCTGCTATAAGTTTAGCCAAAGATGGTGGAATAGTCTCAGCGGCCTTCCTGCCCAATGCTAAAAATTTTGGGACAGGTAATATCCAACCAACCAAAAATACTGCCAATGGCCAAAGCAACGCCGCATTCCCACTTAAAAAATCTAATATTTTTTCCATTTTCCCTCCTATTTATTTGCTAATTTTTCTAATAAATTTACCACAATTCCACTTTGTCTGTGCCCCTCTTCATGGAGATCCTTGTGCATTTTTGCATAAGTTTCGTGATCTTCTTTATCTAGCTTTTTTTCATGTAAAATATCAACATCTTTTTTATTTTCAGCTTTAATTTTTCCTTGTTCCCTCCAAAGATAAAGAATCGCACAACATATCAACGTCAGTACCCCGTAAAGTGGGTTTTCAAATATCCCTTGGACTAACCCAAACATCAATCTCCTCCTTTAGTATGCCATAGTTGTATTATGTTAGAAAAAGCTCTTTTTCCGCTTCTCTTCTTCTTATTAAACCTCTTAGCTTCTTTCCGTTGCTATAGATCCACCTCTCGAACTCTTTAGAGGCACCTTCAAGATCCCCAGAGTTTATTTTTCTGAGAAGAGTAGAGTTCTTAAAGTTACCTACCCCGACATTAAAAGCAAAACTCACAAGAGCCGAGAACTGATTCTCATTAAGCTCTATTTTTATATATCTGCTCATGCCTTTTTCAAAACGTCCTAATATCACGTTAAACAACTTCTCAGCTTCTTCTTTTGTGATTGTATCACCCAACCTTACCGGTGAGCCGTCTGTGTATCTTGTACATCCGTATGAGATCGTAGGCACACCTGCAGGGCACAGGTATGCTTTTAATCTGAGCTTTTCAAAATCTTTTATGAGCGTTTCCCCTTCTGCATTAGTTTTCATGCAACCACCTACCATGCTTGGTCAATATCAAAGTTGATAAGCCCTTGTTCATCTAGGCCGTTTATAAGAACTTTCATTTCCACTTCTCTTATGAATTGCGAGCTCCTAAAATCCCCTATGGCTTCATATATTTCTTCCATTCTTACGATATCGGTTATAGGGCTTTCTAGCTCACCGCTGGAATATGCCCAAAAGGCAGACTTCCCTTTCACTACTTTGTCAAGCTGCCCCCTTGCATCGGAAACATCTTGAGTTCTCCCTTTAATGATCTTTTCCTCAAATATGGTTCCCTGCTCAAGCATCTCTTCCCTTTTATCCTTCAATTGACTTTTTAAGACTTCTTTCCATTCAATTTCCTTTTCAGGGGTAAGTATATATACCTTGTTTCCGTTATCCCAAGTGTGATAATTAGAAGGCTTGTCAATATTTACTATTTCTCCGTTCTGGTATACTTCCCCTTCTCCCAAAGAAATTAATCCGGCTTCAAATTTCTCAGCCGTATTCATCTCTCTTACTATCCCATTGTCCACAGTTGGATAGCTCAGTCCCTCTCCGTAGTAGATACAGTGAGTTTCAGAATCATATTCAGGCAAATCACCCCATAGAGGAAACATTTTCTTATAATCTCCACCATATATGTTTTGAAATTCATCTTCAGTATAAGAACAATCTCTTATTTTTTTAGCGTATCCATCTATATTTTTTTCTGTTTTATGATACATATTAAAAAGTTTTTTACTCATTTTTACCCCCTTAATTTTTAGTTTTTATTCTTTGTAACTTCGTATAAAGTTTAGAGTTTATGAATTTATGATAATGCTTCAATTTCAGAAACAGATAAATAATCATTGAAAAATCTTAAATATTTCAATTTGCTCTTGAAAGTTAGTGATGAATAATTAGCGCTTAATATTTTAGAAAAACTAAACGAGCCTGAAAGTTTTGGCCACGTTTTGACTAGTGTTTTATTCACATACAGATATAAAGTTGTTGCATTTTGTGTGAAAACATAGTGGTTTATTTGTGTTTTATCATAACTAGGTATTTCGGAGGCAATTTCAGAAAACTGAACTTCTCTCGTAACACTATCTACAGTAAGCTTTATGCTTGTCGAGTTGGATGCTCCGAATGACAAGAAGTTTTCTGCTTGATTTTGTCCGAACAAAATTTCTGCCATTGTTCCATCATATGATGCCCCGAACGAAATTGAAATATTATCATCAAAATCTAACGTTTTTGAAGTTGTCAACTTCAAGTATGTTTCATCATTTGAAGCCGTTTGTTTCACATACTCATCAGAAGGACTTTCGTAATCAGTCCCTACCCATGAAAAATTATTTCCGGATTTGTAATCTATTAAATCTGTATCAGATGTCAAATGCCAATCGTTTACCAGTTTTTCTCTAGCGGTTACAATAGCTACATATTTGTCTGCGTATCTAGTTCCCATTGTTACTAGACCATCATGATTGAAGTGCAAGTTATCTTCTAACTTTTCAGATTGATCACATTCTATGAATGAGTTTTTTAGCAAATAGTCATAAGAAAAAGTTTCTAGTTGTGTATTCATTTCGCCACGATAGTCCAAAAGTTCTCCTGTGATAAATGGCGTGTCATTATCACAATAAGCCTCTCCTCTATAATCAGATATAACCGATAGAAGCTTGTTCAAATATGTTGCTCCGTCCATTTGGTAATCGGCTTCTCCTTGATGCCACAGTATACCAGCTATTTTGTTAGTGTAAAGATTTTGTATTACTTCTTTTATTTTTGCATCACCTATTGTCCATAATTCAGCTTTGTTATACCATCTGTCTATGCTTTGCCCACCCTGTGCAACGTGTATAATTCTAATTTTATTTTTAGGAAAGGCGTTCGCCACTGTTTGTGCAAAGTATATGCCAAGTGAATCTTGTTCGGTTTCGGCTGGATTTGGCGTATATGGGTGTCGCCAATTATTAGTATTCAATGTGTCCATTTCAACCCAATCATTAGCGCTCCAGCCCCAGGCTTTTACGTTATTTGGCATAACGCTGAAAATCGGCACATCTCTTCCCGCCATGTTAGATTGACCTGTTAGAAGAAACACAAGTTCATCATCAGGCATTACGAAACTTCCACCTGTTATAAGTGCATTTATTAGTGTGTTGAAGTCAGCTACTAATCCGACAACATCAGTTGCAGAACTTTCAGTTAGTTTTTTTAATTTAAAACCTAACTCCTCTGTGCCTTCCGATAAATTCTCTAATTTATCCGAAGTTACCTTCTGAGAAAATAACTCAAAATCACTCGTAGGATTTGCAACTGCTACAGATCCAGCTTGACTGATACATTTATAATACTTACCTGTATTTTTATCCTCCCTGATATCTCCAAATGCTGAAGCAGTTGTCTGTATGAAAGGTGGCCTTGTAGACTCTCCATGCAAAAGATTGAATATCATCTGCTTTATGCCTCTTCCTACTTTAGTAATCATCCAGTTACCACCTCTGCTTCTACTCCGTCTTTATCTCCTCTAACATACATGTAAGACCCGTCATTATCGAACTGTAATGAATCTCCAGGAGCTATAACCATTCCTTTTGTAAGTTTGTATGGCTTAGTATCTGTTTCTACAAAAGCTGCATATAAAATATCGTGAGTTGATCTGTTCTGAACTATAGCTATGCCATTGGTCCCAGGAGTTATTTTTTCAAAATGATCTGTGAATTTTTTTGACTCTGTTTTCATGAATTACCTCCCTATTTTTAATAAAGTTTTAAATTTTATCCAATCTTTCCTATACCTATTATCTTAGTCAGCGTAGTGCCACTAGATCTTCCTGTTACGTTAATCTCGTTTTTATTAGTTTCTCTAAAATAACCCGTCACATAATCATCATTAAAATTATATAAGCACGATTCCCCAACTTGATGTTGTGTTGAGGTGTCAGAAGCAGTAATCAAAGAAGTTCTGAAACGATTATGTGTTTCATTTCCATATGTAGTATCATATCCAGCGATTACTATCTCTTTATAATTGTTCCAGTTATCATTTAAAGTTAAAACTCCTGTAGTCTGCCATGTGCCTTCGTAAAGTACTACTTCTTTAAAATTTTCGGTAGATAAAGTTTCTAATTTCTTTGCATTTTCCCAAACTGAAATTTTTTCAAAATCGCTTGTTGGATTTGCCACTGCAGCCGATCCAGTTTCATTTGTGCAGATATACATCTTACCCGTGATGCTATCTAATCTCACGTCTAAGTAATTTGATGAATTATCTTGCATTGTAGGGATGTCTGTTGTGTTGTTGTGCCTAGTTATATTCCTAAATCCTTCAGAAGAGACTATATTATCGGCATTTTCTTTCATCTGATTATCTATTTTTTCATAGTTCTCCTCCCAAATAGCTAGAATATCAGCCCCGCCTGAGGGCTCTGGGATAGGTATTGCAAGTTCATAATTTGTTGTAACTTTATCTATGTCCACCCTGCTAGCAGGGTCTGGCTTATATCCCATCTAATCAACTCCTTTTATATTTCAAATCTAGTAAATTTGTATAAGAAAATCCTAGTAATTCTGTATACGAGTAATCTATTACATATTCTACGTCAGCTACTTCTAAATTCACTCCAACAGCTCTTAAAGGTTGTAGATCTTCTTGAACTTGTGCTGTAACTGCAGAATCTGGAAGAGTTATTACTAATCTTGTATTTGCTGTTTCTCTTATTTTTACTTGATTTTCTGTATATCCATAATAAAAATTAATAAAATCATAATACTCTTGCTGTGTTCCGAAAAAATCTCTAGCTCCAAATTCAAAAGTAATTTTTTTTATGAGATCAGAGTCATTATTGCCTTTCCGGAGTATGCCAAAGTTAGCGGCAAAAACTGTCAAAGGTGCTCCTGTAAGCTGTTTATAATCTTTGAATTTAGACAGTTCACACCATAATTCTTTTTTATTTTCATACTGAGTTTCTGTCATTTCAAACAGTTTTTTAATGTATATAGCATTGTCATATATATGAGGTTTTAAGCTTTGTGCCATCAGTTTACACCTCCTATACGGTCACATTAATGACAACATTTGAGATTAATAACCTTGCTATCTCCGTAGAAGCCAGGGAATAATCAGTGGTCGCCATTGGCGGATCTACCCCATCCAGTTTTATAGTCAGAGACTTTATCCCTTGTCCGTTTCTGTATGTCTCCCCTATGAGGTTATACAGATAGACGGTCCCTCCTATGTCCACAGACTCAATATGATCAACTATAGCCTGCTTGATTGTGTTCTCATTTAAAGTATCCCAGGTCCCATCTTCTGTAACATTAATCTCGAGATATAAATCCACTATAGTAGGCCTAGTAATCCCTACTGTGATGTCATCAAAATTTTCTGTAACTGCCCCATGAGAAGTTATCCCTAGGACCTTATAATCAAATACTGCTTGCAAAATGTTAGCGTCAGTGTCTCCAACTGCATAGACCTCATAAGAATGTGGAGGCCTTCCTGCTGCATCTGTTATATCTGAATAATTTTCTTTGACTATGCACTTTTCAGCATCGGTATTATCCAGAATGTACTGAGCTACTCCTGACTTAGAAAACAAGCTTTTATTATCTATGTCTGCCAGATATCTTGTCCTTAGCTCTGTATTTGTTTCAACATCTGTACCGCCTGCAGTTGCAGAACTGTTAGTTATACTTGAGACTCCAGTTATAACTTCAACTTGTTCCGTTATTCTTCCAATTTCTACATTACCGTCACTCCCTGCCTCACTGGCTTTGACTTCTAATTCAAGAATCCCAGTTGCACCTATAGTCTGACTTATCGTGTTTGTAGTCAAAAACCCAATTTTATCAGGAGTTTCAACAGACCAGAAAGCAGGAATTACCGTTCCTTCATCTGCCATCACAGTTATTTTCCCGGTACTGTATTTTTCTCCTTGTCTGATTATCTTTCTCCACAGTACGAATTTTTCAAGCTCAGTTCCCACAGCCGTGTAAACATTCATATTGTTATAATGAGAAAGAGCCTCCTCGTTTGCCTCATACTCCTTTTGAGCATTATATTTTATAAGAGGTATCAAAGGATTGCTGTCTGTATCTCTCAAGGCCGGGTATATACTTCTAAAGTCTGCTATTTTATTAGCATATATGGTTTCATAACTTTCTATTTCAAATCCATTTTCTGTTAATCCACTAGCCAATTGTTATCACCTCCGTGGAATTATTTATAACAATCTCTACGTCTATAGCATTAGTCCCTGTAAATTCGATACTGTTTATACTGGTAACCTCTGAATATTTATTTATTACTCTTTTGATCTCATTTTTAATATCTGTTTCGGTAGATTTATTCTGAAGTATTCCAGTGCCTGCCTCATTTACCCAAGAAGTCCCGTAGTAAGTATTCAAGAGCCATTGTTCTTTGTTCTGCTCTAGCTCCAGCCTGATAGCCTGTACTACTTCTGAGTTTCCATCTATGACTTGCAAAACTCCATCTACAAAAACCAAATCATTATTGCTGTCTACTTTATAGCTCTCAGACATGTTTCCCCTCCTATTGCGGCTTATCCGTCACTCTATCGAGCGGAGTATCGTGAGTGTATTTATGTGTATGCTCTACAAGGCTTATCCCACCGCCGATGCAGTCTGCAGAAGCTGTAAGAATTCCATTTACCTGAACATCGTTGTCAAAGGTAGTTTTTCCGCTGCCTGCCTTTAAATATATGTCCCCATTACCTTTTATTGCTATGATGGTGCCATTAGTATTTTCAAGAAGAATATCTTCGGAATAGGAACTATTCAGAACTTCACTATCCAGTTTTATCCCTCTTATGATGTAAGAGCCGTTAAAGGAAAATTTTTCATCTGAATTTATAACAGTTGGTTTCCCAGACTGTAGTAGGTTGTCATATGCATACTTGGAAAATCCTACCCATACAAAGTCCCCTTTTTTTCGAGGTGTTCTAAATTTCCAATTTCCAAATTTATTGTAATCTAGCATCACATCAACTAATGGTGGGAACGTACATATTTCCCCATTAAACTCAAATTTCGCCAATATTTCACAAGTGCAGTATCCATTTGTTAAGTCCACACTTGATATCTTAGCAGGTAGTGATGTCTGAATATCTTCCGCGAGTTCATCTTTCAAATTTTCCAATATCTCAGAGAAGATTATTCTAGGATCTGAACTCATTACACCACCTCCAAAACTGAAAATATACTGAAATCGTCTGTCCCTTTTGCAGTATAGGAGCATTCCTTTACCCTGTATTTGCCGGTATAATATTTGTCCGTCACGTTAATAATAATATCCTCGACTATCTCCGGGATCATTAATGTCTGCATACTAAATCCTTTTTCAGCCGGTTCTATTTTTAAAAGCCCTCTATATCCGTCTATACCCATTGACTTTGTATACTCTTTGCTAGAATTTTTAAAATAAACCTTGGTGCTGTCATAGAAAAATTTACTCCCGGTATCTTTTGCCAATACCTGGAATGCTTTTTTTAGACTGCATGAAAAAGTTTTTCCTTTTGGGTACTGCTTATCATTTACCAGATCCAGGATTCCAATCTCAAGATGTGAATTATTCACTAAGGCATTTATGATCTCACTCGCTTTTGAATTTTTGTTGAAAGTCATGTCTACCCGTGTGTAGAGCATAAGTTCATTATTTTGTGTGGCCTTTATTTCAGTTGTAACCCCGTTGTCTTCATCGTAACTTCGTACAGTATCCACTACACCGTTAAAAATGACCTTAGAAAAGTCTTTATATCCTGCCTCTATAGATACGGCTAGCCCTTTAGATATTCCATTGATATTATCTTGAGAAAGATTATATATCTTGATTGCAGCTATATTTGAAGTAGAATTATTTGTTCTGCCTACCTCAAAATCGATATCTATTTTGTCAAAGGAGAAAAGAGTCTCCCCTATAGTTACCTCTCTTATTTGTTTATACAGCCTCATTTTAGCCCCCTCATATCAAGAAAAGCTTATAATCTTTATTGATGTTATCCGCTGTTATGAGATCCGCTTCCCTGGCACTATCATTTGTTTTTACAAAAATTAACTGCTTGTCAAAATCCATCTTGGTCTTATTCAAAACGAAATAATCTATAGACGGCAGTACCCTTGTATAAGACAGTAAAACTTCTCTCTCAGAATTCATAATTTTCATGTAGAGGTACCCGTCAAAATTATTATATATGAAAGACAATACAAGCTCTAAACCATCAGCGGATAGCTCTATTTCATTTTCTTTTGTGGTTATATCTGTCAGTTTAAAATTTATGTTTGTCATCTCCCGCCTCCTATAGTTTTACCCCAGCCATCATATACTTTTTTTTTCTCCTCCGCTGTGGCCTCTACATTGGTTGCAGTTGTGGTTTTTTTTGTACTGCTTGTTACCTTTGCAGCTTTATAGTCCACCACTACAGTAGAAGAATTAAAAGTAGATGTTTCTATTTTTCTGAGAGTGATATCATATCTGAAAGAATTTTCAGCCTGATAATTTTCAGATTCTCTCAAATCCTCTATTACAACATCTGAGTATTCATCACGACTCGAATAATAGAATGCTACAGGGTCTCCTGCATCATACAGGCTTATAAGGGCCTCCCTGTTGGATAGATAATTGATAGAATTATCCAGGACGCTTATGTTGATTATCAGAGGTTCGGATTTTGCATGATCCGCTATATTGAAGCCTTCTGCAGTTCTCCTGTTTGTAACAGACTTTCTCCTACTTATATCTTTAGAAGAAATAATATCAAGCTCAATATTCTCGATTTTACTTTTAGTTTTTTTGTTAGGGTTCAAGTTTGAAAGTAGATTTGAAACGCCTTCTTTTATATCATCTATAGAAGCCATTATCTACCACGTCCTTTACTAAGCAGATAAAGACTTTCTGCAAGTTCAGAGTTCTTTTTATCTACGATTTTCTCTATTCCGTTAATGTCTGTAGCTTGCGTTATGTATATATTCCCCTGAGTTACGCTCACAGGAGACAAAGGTCCTTGTACAAGTGCCGGGGTATATTCCATCTCTTCTCTTGTAAGGGATAGCCCTTTCCTTTTTTGTTCTCTTTCTTTTATGTTTACACCAAAATCGTATGCTTGTTTCCCAGTATCTTTTATAGTGTCAAGAGCACCTTTCCAATCTCCTTTTAACAATCTAAGAACAGCTTTTATAGGATTGATAAGAAACCCTTTGATAGATAAACCTATCCATTCAAATATAGTTTTTAAATATTCTCCCTCTTTAAATGCTGCCCACAATTCTTTCACGTCATCCCTAAAGTCTGTGAATCTATAGCTTAACCCTAGGAAGTTCATAACCGAATTAAACACGTCTTCCGTTACCGATTCCCCACCGCTGAAGGCGGCCCATAAGTCTTGAAGAACAATAATGGCTCCTGTGATCGGGAAGGCTGATAAAAAGAAAAATCCTCCCACAAGTTCTATAACTGTTTTTACATCCTCCGGCATAGCCTGAAAAGCATCCCATATAGCACCAACTCCTTTAGCTATTCCGCTTCCCATATCCTGGAAGAATGCTATTCCGCTCATTACCATGTCCTCTATACCCTCAAGATTGTCGCCTATAAAGTCAAAGAATGCCACACGCCCTTTTTTAAGTTGGAACCCTATGTTCTCATAAACATCCCCTATACGGTTCTGTACCTGGATGATACGGCCCTCAGGAGTATTCAGGAATTCTTTATTTTGTTCCCCGACATTCATTCTTACAGCCTCTATCAGAGCAGCTACTTTTTGTGACTGGTTTCCTGTCTTGATCATTTCTTCCTGATAGGCATTAAGGGTTATTCCGGCTCTCGAAAGTGCCCCAGCTTGTCCCATAATTGCCTTTCCAAGCATGTTGGCTACATTTACGGCTGTTCCTGTGCTTACGTTGTAACCATCTTGTTGAACGGCTACATCCTGTAAAGTAGGCATGAGGCTTTTTAATTGTTGCTCTGTAAGGTTGTAAGTAGCAAGTTGTTGAGCTCCGGCCAAAGTAACTTCGTCTCCTACGATTCCTAAAGTCTGGAGTTCTGATGCATAATCTTTTACACCTTGTATCTGTCCTTTAGTAAATCCCTGAGCGGATAAAGTAGATTGAAGCTTAATCTCCTGCTCTAGTTGTATATTCGCTCCCTCTATTGCTTTTTTATAGACTCCAACTGCGGCGGCGGCTCCAAAGAAAGATGCTCCCATTCTTACAAATGAGTTGTCCATGAGTTTTCCCATCCTGGAGATCTTGTTTTTAGCCTTATCTACCTGCCCATCTAACTTTGCAAATCCATTCCCCTTCAGCATTGAGACTATGTCAACTTCTAGTTTTCTAACTGCCATATTTTCACCACCTTTCTACGCTTTGCCATACTTAAATTCATAGAACTTAATTATTCTTTTATAAGTTTTTTCTAATTCTCCGAAGGTCATTTTTTCAGCCTTTTCAAAGTCCTGTAAGAATCCGCCTACTCTTGCTATCATAAACTCCACATTTTCATCAAAATCTACTTCAGAACTATCATCTGAGCTTACGAAAGCTCTCCCGGATCTGCGTCAACACAGCAATATTGGCAACCTGCTTTATAATCTCCCCGCCTAATTCCTCTATTTCTACAAAACTGTATATATCTATTTGTTTACCTAGTTTTTTTATGAACATTTCTCCTACAAAATAAGTATCAGCTCTTCCAGTTGTGAAAAGTGCACTGAAAAGTTCCCAAGCTAGGAACAGATTAATTTTTCCTTCTGGTGTCCTGGACGACATTTGAAACTTTTCATTTCCAAGTATCTCAGGAAGCGTTATTATTTCGTCCAGTGCAGGGTTTACGCCTGCCGGATATTTTAAAAGTTCATCCACATAAGCAACTATATTTATCTTCCCTGATCTGTCTGTATATTTCCTCTCCAGATTAGCTATAAAAGAGGCCGGTTGCTTCATTAAACTGATCTGTTTACCATTAAATTCGAGTATTTCTTTATTCATCGCTTATTTTCCCCCTTCAAAAAAAGCACCCTTTCGAGTGCCTTATATTTATAGTACAAAGTTGGCTTTAAGGTTATGTGCCCTTACCTGCCATTCTCTTGACCCTGCTTGTTTTCCTACATTTAGATCAGGGATTTTCACAAAGTATGCATCACTAGAGAAGTGCCCCACATCTCCGCTGAAATTCCTATCAACATGAGCTAAATAAAAGTCTTCTCCTGTTGCCGCAGCTACTGCCATTACAGCATTAAGAGGCGACTCCTGGAGAACTTTAAGTGTTACAAGAGCATTCCTGTTATGGTTTTTAGATTTTGTATAGTCCCCGTCTACTCCCATAGTAGTACTTTTGAAATCTTCCTCATACGATATTGTTATTTTTGTATCTTCCCCATAATCGCTTACTTTATAAGGGACATTAGCAATTGTGAGTATGATATCGTGATTCTGTGAATCGTAATTATAAGCGTTTGACATTATCTAATCCCCCCCTATACTAAGAAATACAGATCAGCACTAAGAGTTCTGTATCCATACTGATAATAGACTTCTATTTTTACCCCTGTTAAAGTTCCTGATAAAATCTCATTAGCTGGAATTTCGTCAATAGCAGGAGTAGTGATTACAGTGGTGTCTTCTATGAGAGCCTTATTTTTCTCGTATTGGTCTGTCCTTGTTCTTATAGTAGACTTAAGCTCTGAAAGGTCTGCAAAAGCAGGCTTAGGAGTTCTTATCATGTAACCTGTGATATCTTCCTCAAGCCTGGCTTTAAGAGACAATACACAGTGAACATAATCAGCAGGATCTCCATTAGCTGTGATACCATTTGCAAGCACTATCTGACCTTTTACTTTGGCAGGGAAAGAAACTTTAGCAGTAGTTAGAGTAGCCTGCTCCGCTCCGCTCCATCCACCGTCTATCATCCCATTTATTACATTGTTAGCCCACATATAGACCCCTATAGTTTTATCTATATAGAATCCAGCTGTTCTTGCATCTTCTGAAGCATTATTTCGTGAAGCTACCACACAAGTATTCTGCTCTGTCACTTCTGCCATCATTGCTGCTATCTGAGCCGCTGTAGTAGCTATTGCAGGAGTAACCACATACATTTTATTTAGTGCTGCTACATATTCGGATATACCAGGGATATTTATCACATCTTGTTCATCTGACACCAAGCAGAACCAGTCTTGAGTAACCTTTGCAAGGGCCTCAGCTCTTGTATCTCCGCTTGTTCCTATATCTATTCCCATTATTACAGTAGTTTTATTCCCTTGTGCAAAATGGGCTGTTAACTTCTTGTCCAATACACTGTCAGCCGTAACTCCTGTTACGTCTGCATACTTGGTCACTACCTGCTCTGCAATATCTTCCGTGAAGGAAAAATACAGGACTATATTTGTCGCAGTTGTATTGACTGTGGCCGTCTGTTGTATTGGGGTAAGAAAAACTATTTGTTTCTCCGCTCCTGTTATTACTGACATCTAGTACCTCCTTAGTTATTTTTAACTAATATATTGAAATCTACATCTTTTATAAGCTCTATTTTTTCAGTATTGCTGTCGCTAATTCTTATAATTATGTCAAAGTTATATTTCTCCCGGTAGTCTGCATCTATAGTGTCAGATAGGTCTACAATGGAAGTCACATCCTCTATAACGTAATCAGTCCCAGCTCTGTCATTCCACCACTTTGAACCTCCCAGATGATTGAAAAAATTATGGCATAAAAGCACCTTGTCATAATCAGATAAAAAATTAAAAGTTAATGTTAACCTGTTTACGTTTATCTGATTAAAGTACCTGTAGTTTTCGTCGCTTGTCCTACTCTCATATTTATTTATCCCTATATCAGAAGTTAGAACCCTTGAAACTATCCGGTTTTTATCCATTTTAGAAGGATTTATTTTTTCAAGGTCAGTGGATTTTATACACTGCAAGCTTGTGAGTTCATTGAACTTGGTTAGAAAATCTATTTGTATCTGCCCTATATTCATAATTTCATCACCAACTCAAACTCGTTGAAATCTGCGTAGATCCTGGGAATAAAATATTTGATTTCAAACTCTATCCCTTCAACCTCTATAATGTCACTTTCCTTAACATCATATTTTTTTTCCACCTTGCCAAGCAGTCTGCCCTGTCTGTTTCCACCATCATTGTTATTAGGGTTATATTGATATTTACTCCCTTTATATATGAGCATCGGTATTTCTGTTTGGGTAAAGCTGTTCTCAGTAACCACACCAACACCAATGATGTTATTATTTCTTTTAACTGTATAATTTTTAAGTTCACTTTCTGCAAACTCTTTTAGAGTAAATTCCATTACCCCACCTCGATTTTATATTCTATAGACGTCAGGAGGTTTCTAGTATCTATAAGAGGTTGCGACGACCCTTTTATCTTTATAGTGCTCTCTGCCAAAGGATCATAACTGCCTTTTTCCAACATCTCCCGAACCTTCCTGACTACAAATTTACCTAATGTGTTCATAAGATCTATAGCTGAAACCTTGCCATCCAAGAGTTTGTTAAGTTCCCTCTCAAAAGTAGCCTGTATTCTATCAGCGTTGGCATCGAAAGCACTTCTAAAAAATGGTCTAGATGGGTAATGGACATTGAATTCATCCCAACCAAATTCCATCCACATACCGACATTTTCTACTTTTGTCCCATCCTCATATGTTGCGTTGGGGTCTATTCTTATAAGAAGCTTAGAATTGATTAATATATTCAACTCTTTAAATATCTTGTCATATAAGGTCCTATCATCTGTTATCTTAATACCCATTGTTTATCCTTTGACCAAAGGTTTTTCGCTCGTACATCTGCATAATCTTAGCCGCTTGGATATTTGAGAATGTTGTATCTCCAACCTTAAGAGCTTTTTCATATGAATAAGACATGTCAGATATACCCCTGGATTTTATGCCTTTATTGATAGCCTGCACATCTTTGTCTTTCCCAGTCGCTATTTCATAAGCCTCCAGCATTTGAGCCTGTTTCACATTAGCAGGAACTTCATTTTCGCAAGTTCTTGGGAAATTGTTATTTGATGAATTTTCTTCTTTTCTTGAGTACCTCACATTTATAAGCTCAATCTTATCAAAAGCTTGGTACAAGGCCCTGTCGAGCTCAGTCTGAGTAATAGTGACGTCATATCTCTGTTGAATATATGTTAGGGCTTCTGCATTGTCTACATAACCGATTAAAGACATTTACTCACCGCCCAAGATAATAGAAATAAGTTCATCCTCTTTTAGTCTGCTGTACCCTGTAATTCCTTTACTTTTGCAAATCTCTTTCAGTTCCGCTACTGTTTTTTCTTTCAAGGTTTCCTCGGTAAATTCATTAAGGACCTCTTTTTCATTTTTTTTACAGCTCTTAATATGTATTCTGTAGACTTTATCACTAAATTCTTTGCCACAAATTGGACATTTCATATACTTTTACCTCCTCAAAAACCTTTAAAGGTACTGGGATTAACCTAGTACCCTTACTGCAAGTTCTTTATGAACTGTTTTTAATCCATATAAAAGATCAAAAGAAAGAGTTTCTGTTTTTGTGCTCATGTTATAACCCTGAGTCACTCTGATAGAAAGGCCCTCAAATGAAGCAACCGCCCCTTCAGCGCCTCCGCTTGGAAGTTCCATAGGTCTGTTTACTAATACGAAAGCGTTTTTATGGAATACAAGGTTATTCACATGTGCTCTTGCTGTTTGGTCTGCAAAAGTTACTACAGCTGATGTCATATCTCCAAATGCTGCAGGTAGAGCTGGATAAATTGCAACTGTTACTACTCCAGAAACTGCCGCTGCAGTCTGAGCTGTTACAACATACTGGTTTCCATCAAGAGTAAAGAGATCTCCTTTCTCTAATTTAGCTGTTGAAGTTCCTGCCGCCGAAGTAAGAGTTATAGAGGTAGCATCTTTTGCTCCAGCTGTAATAGTAACGTCAGCCAGTGCAGTGTATCCACCTGCTGTATGAGTTTTTACATTCTGATCCATGAAGTTGTCTATCATGTATACTCTTCCAATCTGCCCGTCTCTTAGAGTTTCAGTTGAGGCGGCTTTGTCAGCTTCTACAAATTTATCTAACTGTTGAAATTCTGCAAGTGCTGCCGGATCCCATACTCCTCTTCTCATAGACATAGGAACTTTATTATCGTTTAGGATTTTCCCTGCATCTGCAAATGCAGCCAGTGTACTAGGTGTAGTTCCAGAAGTTCCTACAAAATAAGGGATATCTTCATATAATCCAGTTAAAGATTTATCTATTTTAGAAGCCAGGGCTTCCATAGCTGGGTTGATTACCTGCTCCGTGAAATCATACAAGTTCAAAGATCTTTCTTTTGAAGTTATATCAATTGACACGTCTGCTATTTTATCAAGCTTAACTGGTACACTTGATTCTGCAATACTTTGAGATGAAATAGTAGTGTCAAAGTCATTTGCTGTGAAAGTATTCGGTACTCTTACATTTACCGTATCCCCTTTTCTTGCTGTAAACTCTCCGTCAAAATCTCTCCACACAAGAGCTGACATTACCTCGTTTTCCCTTAGTCTAAGTAGTGCTTGATCTGCTATATCTGTTACCGTTAAGAATGTGTTTGACATTTGTTACCTCCTAGATAATTTTATTTTATTTGTACCAGTCAGGATTAGCTTTTTTATATGCCAGTCTTTCCGTCATGGGCATTGCATTTATTTCTTCTTTTGATTTCTTTTGCTTTGTACCTTTTGGAAGTGCAGGTGGTGTCCCTGGCGTAGTAGGTTTTTTTTCTCCAAATAACTCAGGATATTTTTCTTTTAATCCTGTTACTTGCTCGTCAATCCCTGTCAGGCCTTCATCCCCAAAATTAATTTTACTTTTATCTACTTGCCCTAGAATAAGCTCAGGATGTTTTGCACCTTTTAGAGCAAGTTTCAATGCTGTTTCTATAGCTTTGCCTTTGAACGTATCGATATTTTTAGCAAAAGTTATCTTTTCACCTAGCATTTCAGGAGTAACTTCCTCTACTCCAAGCTGTTTTTTAAGGTATTTGCTGATATGATTGTTGTAAAGTTTGTCTCTAAGGCCCTGATTCTCACCAATAAAGCCCTCTACAGCTTCAACAGTAATCTCTGCAGGCTTTTCAACTATCTTTTCAACCTCAGTCTGAAATCCATTTTCTTTAAGGAACCCCTTGTTTTCCTCTTTTCCTAAAAATTCTAAAACTTGCTCTTTCATCTATTCCTCCTCTTCCAGATCGCGACCTAGAAAATTATTTTTGATTTACAGGTTCTGCATGACAGCGACAATTCCAATCTTCCCCAGGCATAATGCCATCCGATATGTTTCTTGGTTTTCCATTGTCGTAGCCGGCATGTTCAGGTCTCACCAATGAATCCCTTTCTGAGATCCACAAGTAAGTATCCATCCCGTTTTTTTCCATTATTTCTTTTGTCTGATCTGCATACAAGTTTCCTGTTTCATTTCTTGCCCAATTCTGATTACGATTTTTTATCCACTCCTGAAGTTTTGCAATATCCTCCACTGTGAAGTTGTCGTAATTATCTATGTTATTTATAAGAGCTTTGACTTCTTTGTTGGGCTTCTTGAAAACTTTGAGGGAATCTTTCATTTTCCTTAGGTCAGTTTTAGATATTTCACCGTTTTTCATCCTACTTATTCGAGTGTTGAAGGTTCGGTTATAATCTCTTGCTGTAACCTCGATTCTTTTAAGCCTCTCTTGCTGTAGTTGCCCTGGTAAAAAATCAAGCTCTTTAAAAACCTCTATATTAGCTTTTATCCACTTCTTTGCTCCAGTAAGATCACTATTCATCATTTCTTCTGATGATAATGTCCTGAGTCCTTCAAAGGTGCTTCTATTTATCTCAAGTGCTATCTTTGCCAGATCTTCTATAATAGCCCTCTGATTAATCGCTACCACTTCTGATATCTGTAATTGGGCACTTTTAATCTGTTTTTTATCATTCCTTTTAACTTTCTTGAGGATTTTTATAATATCCTTATGATGAAAATCTAATGTTTTATTCAATAACAACTCTTCTTCGTGTGGGAATAAGCTTCTGTAGGCCATTTTTATTCACCACCTAATTTAAACTCCTGCAATAGCTCGTCTACCTGAGTTTGTAAACTTACCTGTAAGTCGTTATCTCTCACATTCTTAGCAAGCTCTATGAGAAGCCTTGTGAGTTTGTCCCTGTAATTCAGATCTCCTTTTATCTTTGAAACTTCTTCTTCTGTGCTTATGTTAGTTAGATTTATATATTCAATAGCCTCTTCAAGAGACATAATGCCTTTCTCAAATGCAATAGCTGCTATTTCAAGCTTCTCTTTTGTGGATAGAGATACGATCTCTTTTGACTCTATGAAAACTTCCACTTCTGAGTTAGAGAGTCTTTTTATACCCCAGATAGAAAGTTCTTCCAGAGCCTTGATTACTTTACCCCTCTTAACTTCTGTTGTGGCCAGTGTCCTTTCTAGAGAGCGTCTTTTACTCTCTCCTGAAATACTCCCAGCCCCATCTTTGGAAAGACCAAAAGCCATCTCGTTAGTTCCTGTAGCTGTATATATTTGTTCTTTAAGTGTATCTCTATGAACTTTCCATTCATTAACTTTTGATTCTAAAGCTATTTGCTTTAACTCTGCATCCTCTTTACCAACCATTACGACTCTGTCATCAATCCTTACAGTTGCACTTCCATTTTGATCATATTCGAGCATTGATTGAGGAACTTGTAAAAGTGGATTAGCTATTTTGTCAAAAGCCTGTGAAGTAAGAGTGTCGCCTACCACTAATTCTCTATTTGCTATTATGCAATCCTCGTCATAGTCTGAAGTTTCAAATATATTTTTTACCTCTACGACTTGCCACCCTTCGTAGGTGTCTAACCATCCCAAACCATCTTTTTTAAATCCCTCTTGATCAGTTAGATCCATGTAGTGTTCTATTTCCTCTAGAACATCTTCTTTAACTAAAAATGTCCTGTATTCCGTATGTCCTTCACTGTAAATCTCACAGTACATCTTTGATTGCTTATCTTTTTCCTCAAAGCTATACTTAACTACAGAATTATTTATAGAAGTATTTATTTTGTTTTTTATACAGAAATACCTTGAAGGATCCGTTGTTTCAAAATACACTTTTTCATCCAACAAAATACACTTCAGGAGATATCTACCAGCATAACTTTGTAAAAAAACCTGTTCTGATATTTCTTTCTGATAGTCTATGTGATCTATGTATTTTTCTTTGTCCTCGGAACCATCCCCCATGGACACTGTAGGAGGTTTGCTAGAAGCAAGCTCAGCATACAGCCTACTAACAGCCTTAAGGATGTTGTTCCCAACTATCAATTCTTTTATGCTTTGTTTTTTAGATATAAGGCCTCCAGGCCCTATTGCAGTTGAAACTTTAGTATATATGTCATACTGGCCTTTGTCATTGACTGCCCCCATGAACTCCAGTTTTACCCGGTTAATAACTTCATTTGCAAAAGCCTGTGCACTTCTGCCGTCTGCTATAAGTTTATTCCTGTGAAACCTTTCTGGGATTCCAGAGCTTTTATGAAATTTATATGCTTGAGAAAGCTCTTTTGCACCTACCAACTTTTCCCTCCTTTCTACTAGCTTGGTCAACATTCACTCATTTGTTGACTAAACGTTTTTTCTCCAAGTCTTAATTTTATTGAGTTTTAGAAAAATATCTATTTTTCTAAAGTTCAATGTCAACTTTTAAGGGTTATATCCCCCTTGGTCTTTGTATCTTTCCGTGCTTGTACTGAATATGTTTAAATGGTTCTAACCCATACCTTGCGGCATCTATACTGTGAGGGTCAAATGTAAACTTATCCTCCAGGATCTCTCCATTTTTATCTTTCTCAAAACAAAGCTCTTTAAATTCACGATAAGTATTTGGACACTCTTCAGAAATCACTATCCTAGAAAATGATCTTAGTTTCTGCAAGCCATCCAGGACACTTCCGGCCCCCTTCTTACTGCCTTTTATCCTAAAACCTGCCCTCCTGATTTCTTCAATGATTTCAGGCCTTGAATTATCAGCTATTATGCTGTGAGGGCCTTTTCTAACATGTTCTATTTTCTCTATGAGTTCGCTAGTGATTAAGCCTTTTTCATAAAATTCCTCATAAATATAAAGTGTGTTATCTCTTATATCCACTGCCATCCTAGGAAGAGCATTAAACGACTTGGAAAATCCCAAATCCAGTCCATCGAACCGCATGTGATATGGTACAAAATTAACTGCATTTTCCACAACTTCATGAGGCGCCTTGAATACATTGGGCAGTACCCTTTCTCCTATGATCCCAAACTCACCTTTTCTAGCTATCCTGTATAGATCCAGGTCGTGTATTTTTAAATTTTCCAATTCTTCTACATAGCTTTCCGGTACAAAGTTGTTATCGTCTACTGTGGAATGGTGGTAATATGTGTTTCCTACAGTCATTATTCTTTTTTTATAAAGCTCTAAATCATCTATGCCCATGTCTTTAAAAAAGTGACTATAAGTCCAACTGCTTTTTGATACTGGATTACTGGATAAGAATATATGCATCGACTGACCCAAGGTCCTCAGCCTTCCGTTCAGTTCTTTAAAAGCTTCATATGAACTTTCCGGCGCCTCTTCCATCCACACAATTGAAACATTGTTTATTGACTTTAACTTTGCCGGATCATCCAATCCTATAAAAATAAATCTACTTCCATTGGTGCATTCAATCGAAAGCGGAGAAGTTTTGAATTTGAAATATCTTTCAACCCCAAGACTATATGTGACTTCTTTTACCAAGTCATAACAACTTTCTTTAAGTGTCCTGGCTACTGCCCTGGTAGTAAGTATTTTTCTGTTAGGATCGTTTAGAGCTTTGATTACCAGTTTTAGAGCTGTGTTGTAGCTCTTACTAGACCCATAACCACCTACTAGAAAGTAAAATCTATGACTCCAATCTGCCAAATATCCTTGAAAATGGTCATTGACCTTAAAATCAATCTGGCTCATTTTCTTTAACTCCTGATATGTTTATGACAGGCATGATATTAATATCTTTCTTTTCTTCCTTAGGATAAAAATCCTCAAGTTTAGCTATAGTCTCTGCAATTTTAGCCAAGGCTTTCAAATCCGTATTTCTAGCTTGCAATTGTGTAAGCTTGCCAAATGCGATTACAGCCATTTCAGCTTCTTCTACACCCAATGCCATATTGAATCCCTTAACAAGACCCTTAATCAATTCCTCACGTGTTATGAGGGCTTTTTCCTTGTGTTGCTCCATTAAAAAGTTGTACCTTCCTAGAATCTTACTGAAAAGCTCTGAGGCTCTGGCGTCCACAGTTGAGTCTTTCCATTTAGCAGCACTTTTATAAACTTCCTTGTAAGCCTTCCTTTGACTTTTCCCCTCAATTATTTTTAAGACAAATTTTTCATGATTTTTATTTTTAAGAGGTCCGTTCCAACATTTTTCATTTCCCACATCAACTTTTCACCCCCTGGATAAAATAAAAAACCCACCTGAAATATAAACAACTAACATCCTTAGTCATTCATAGATCAAGTGGGTCATTTCTGCACTCCTACTTTGATTTCTGATTTTATTCTTTTTCGCACTCAAATGCCTTGCTGGCAGTCTTCTCGATTATAATTTTGCCTTTTAAATTTTTTATTATCTTTATCTCACATTTTTCGTAATCTGAAAGCACTTTTTCAATCTCATCCAGAATCTCTTTCATTATTCACCCCTAGGATACACTAATTTTATATGTTTTTCAAGTATATTTCTAAAAAATTTCAATTAACATACCAGTATTTTCCTTATCCACCTCATGCCCTAGAAACACCGGTATTACATTGTGGCAATCGTCATCTTCCAGCCATCCATACTTCTGCATAAGATCCAAAGGTAATTGAGCTGCGTTAATATAATCAAACTTCCTTCTGGAGTCTCTGACAAAGTAAAATCCTACCTTGTAGGGCTTTTCTTTACCTTGAAGTAACTCCACAAACTTGTTCCTATTGATTTTATATTCCATTTCCGAGGCTTTAATATATCTTTTGCAGGTGTCCGACATTACTAAAAATTTTCCAGTCCACTGCTTCGAGTTTTTTGAACTAGGCACATTCCCAGATATAAAGATCTTAGTCATAGTACCCGCTTTGGATTCTCTCCAGAGTCCTGTCTATTTTCTGCTTGATTTTCCCCTTTATATCATCCCTATGGACTTCGAGTATGTAATTAAAGTGATGATGCAGGCCATGCCCCTCTAAAGCATTTTTAAAGTGCCTGCAGTGGTCCTCAAAGTCTCTCCTGATAGTGCTTGTGGAATTGGCGATCATTTGTTCACAGGTGACGATCCTATCTGCCAGTTCATCCTTAACGTTATCTAGTGCTTTCTGAGAAGGTCCCATCACAAATCTTTGTAGTGCAAGGAGTAATTCAAAGCCCTCACATTTGGTCTGTTCTAGTTGTGCAGAACCACCGAAGTGGTTGTATATGCTGTTGTTCTTAATTTTATAATCCTTTGATATCATATACCCTCCCTGTGATATTGCTTAGTATTCCTAATGTCTGATTGTATATTTCAAGCTTTTCTTTCAAAGCCTTATTTTCAATTTTGTACGCATCTATATTTTCATATGCTATTTCAAGGTCAACTGCCAGATCTGTATTCATGATTTCAAATTTTTTCAATTTTTCATTTAGTTTTTCTATGCATGGGTGAGGTGTTTTCAGTTTATGAGGCACACTCTTTTTAAGCTCATTATCCAGATATTTGTTGACGTTGTTTGCATATTCTATTTGTGATTCAAGATCCAAAATAACGCTATCTTTTTCAGAAATCTCTTTCTCTCTTTCCGATATCACATCTAATGCATCTTGGAGCATATCTTTCTTGTCTGAATGCATCTTACCATCTCCATTTATTTTGTTTTTAGGCTTCAGTCTGGCTATTTTATTTCTTACCTGTGTTACAGGAACATTCAATTTTTTTGAAATTTCATTTGCCGTCATTTTGCCCTTGTTGTCGATTATGAACTGCTCTTCCTCTTTGGTCCAAATCTTCCGCATTGCCCCCCCTTTATGTCATCAAGCTGTTTTTTCTTGTATTTCCAAAACCTCCTAAGACTTTCCATGCTGCCTATGCTATACCTGGCCAGATATTTTCTCTGATCTCCAGGCATCATGTTACCGGCTTTCTTTCCAAGTTCCTCCAGGAAGGCCACAGTTTTTTCCAGGATCTCTTTTTCATTCACACTTAAGTGTCCTTCCCTTGGTGTTTTTCATGTAAAGCCAGTAGAGATAAAGCTTGCAATCCTCTTTGGTCATTTTAACCCCTCCTAAAATCTAATATTGTCTGAGTGTCACCGTAAAAATAAAGACCATCTTTTCCAGCCGTCCCGTTTCTGTTTTTAGCTGTATCTACTTCCAGGATGTTTTTCAACTCCGAATCTTCGTTGTAGTATTCATCCCTGTATAGCAACTGAATTACTGAGGCATCTTGCTCTAATTGACCCGAACCTCTCAAGTGGGACATCGAAGGCCTACGGTTAGCCTGTGACTCGTTGGCCCTGTTAAGCTGGGAAAGAGCTATGACAACTATCCCCAGCTCTTTAGCGACGTTCTTGAGAGTTTTTGATATCTCAGTTATGTTTTCGTATTCGCTTTTCCCATCGGATTGTATGAGTTGGATATAGTCGACTACGACAAAATCAAACCTCTTTTGCCTATAGCTTCTTTTTATCGAGGCTGTAAGCCCATCCAACTTGGAGTATTTGCCTTTAACATCGATTACCTCTAAATCGTAACTACGGAACTTGTTAGACAGTAAATCTAGTCTATCCTGTTCCTGTGCAGTCAGATTTTTAAGCCCTTCCATCGTCATAAGCTTTCCCAAAGGAATTTGTCCCATGTCCGAATACATACGTTTCACCAAGTCAGCCGGCTGCATTTCGAGCGTGTAGAATTTCCCGGAATAACCGTTCTCAAGAAGGTTTCTTGTTACAGACAAAGAATAAGCCGTCTTCCCCATTCCCGGTCTTCCTGCAATTATCACAAGGTCCGTGGGCCTGAAAAACACATGGCCGTCTATTTTTTTAAAACCCGTTTTCAGATCTGGAAGCGTTTTATTTTCACGGATGTTATCCAGTTCCTGATGGACCATGACAGACAGTAAATTGCTATCAAAAAAAACGCCTTCCTCCTCCTGGGCCTCTTCTCTCAGAGATTCCAAAAGCTTATATTTAGCATCTTCAACGAGACCATCGTTTAGATCGGCAAGAGCCTTCCCCAACTTTGACTTAAAAGACTTTTTTTCATAGGCCTCTTTAAGCAGATTAACAGACTTTTCAGATTCACTCGATGTTGAAAAATAGCCAGTTGATGACACCATCTCCATGATTTTAAAGCTGTCTATGCTTGTAAGCAGTACCGGATTTATTTCTTCTCCGTTGGAATAAAGTTCTTTGATTTCCCGGAAAAGAAGTCTTTCATCTCCATTGAAATATCCTTCCTTCAAGCTGTTTATTATATCTTGACCCCTGTTTGTGATTAAGTGATATAGCATTGTCCTCTCTAGGTTCTTCACGCTATCATCCCCATCTCTTTAAGCATTTTTCTAGTTTTAGAATCCAATTCACCAACAGTTGGACTCTTGGTTCCTGTCTCATCCCCGTAGAATCCACCAAGTATTTTATTCAGCTGTTTTCCGGTTATAAAATGTTTGACCGTAGGTTTGTTAGCAGTCTCACCCCTCAAGAAAGAGGAACTCCTAATAGCATCAATCAGTGCCGGTATAGAGTGGTTTTTTAAATCACTAGGAGATATACACATCTGCACTCTTACCTGTGGCTCACCAGTTGCTTTTGATATCAGCTCACAGTATTTTTCAAAATCTGAATTTTGATTCGTGGATATATTAATCTTATTTAGTCTATTTGTATTATTCTTATTCGGGTACGGTTTTCCGTACTGGTCATCGGTACGGTTTTCCGTACTGGTAGCAGTACTATTTTTAGTACTGGTACTATTTTCCGTACTGGTGCTATTTTTAGTACTGGTAGCGGTACTATTTTCAGTACTGGTTTTTGATTGATATTTTTCCTTTATTTCATCAATTTCAGGTTCAGTTATAAAGTATTTTGTAGCGGTCCCATTTTTCTTTTCAGCTTCAAGAAGTCCTATCTCAACTAGAAGTCCAATAGCTTTATTGATGGTCTCTCTCCTGGCTCCTGTAAAATCTACCAGTGCAGCATAACTTAGTTTAAAATAAACCTCGCTTTTTTCATTCATCCAACCGTTATTTCTGGAAAGGTTGTAATTATTTAAAGCTAGCATATAAATTTCTCTATGAAGGCTTTTAAGCCCTTTAATCCCATAGATCCACTTAGGCATCTGATAAAATTCTTTTTTCTCCATATCTTTTGTAGTAAGTCTTTTTGCCATTTTATAACCTCCAATTTTTATTAGAGGACCAGCCACGATCCTCAATTTATGTTCTTATGAGAGCCCCCAAAGGGCAGGCCGTGGCTGGCTGTCCCATGGAAACTCTAATAAAAACACAAGTACGCTGGTTATATTTATGTCCGAACCAGCAACGGACAACCGTCTTTTATCTTCAAGGAGCCCGCACATGCAGTAAATATTACAGAATTAACCAAATCTTTATTCAGATCGTAATCGGATAGGCGCCGGACAAAATTTAAAGCCATCTTTTACGGTATCTGAACTTAAGTAAAGGGTTGATTCTTTTTTCTTCAGTTCGATACCGTAAAGAAAATCTATGTTAATTTTTAATTTGTCCCACTCTGATTTACTAAGCTTTGATAACTCTTCGTATAATTTTTCAGATATTTCCACTCTCTCGCCTCCTAAAAATAAAACTTGAAAGATGTAATGTTTCAAGGCATAATTCCTCTGGTGGCGGAAACCAAGGAGGAATATGTTTAAAATAGAAACAAACTTTGATGAACTTGAAGAAAACCTTAATGAACTTGCAAAAAAAGCGGAAGAATTAAATAATGAAGAATTTACAGTGCACCTTACTGACGAAGGTGTTATAAAGCACACCAATTGCTCCAGCTTAGAAGAGCTTTATAATTTATCAGGTGTTTTGGAGTCTGATGATGATGAAACTGCAATTTCAAAAATCGACTCTTACCTAAAAAATCAACCTATTGGTTCTTTTGAAGAACTTATGGGAGCAATTGGCGAAGATTTTATCTTAGATCAACTTAAATAATTTTATTTTCCGCCACTTTTTTTCCAGGCATTTCAACTTTTAGGGTGATATTTTTCTTAATAAATTCTCTTTTTATCTCTTCTTTAGCTTTGTTGACGCGTTTTTTAATATACCTTCTCAGAACTCGTTTTTTTCTCTTCTGAAAATTCCTCACTCTCTCACCTCCTTGGACTGGCATTTTTAAACCTTTATTAGTTCACGTGGTTTTCAAAAAAAATTGCAGGATCTTTCCCAAGTCCTACACCGATATCATATATTTTTGATAGTTGGCCACCTTTTTTTCCATTTTTCATGTTATTTAAAAAGACATATAACGCTTTGGGAGTTGTCCCTATTTTCCTTGCAAAAGCTGCCTCACTCATACCAGCCCGAGCTATTTCAGCACTGATATTGTCTGCTATATTTTTATAAAATTCTACTTTTTTCAGCACAATCATTACTCCTCCTTATCATTAGATTACATATATCATATTAAACCTTTTTTGGTTCAAAGTCAAGTCTATATTATTGTTTTTATGTTTTTTCTTGAAATTCAATATATTATGTGGCATTATTGTGTATACTAAAATAACAGGAGGGGAAAGGACTATGAAGAAAATATTTATATTGTTCATTTTGATAAATTCATTAAGTTTTGCACAATTTGAAAAAATGTATAACATTACCGTTGCATCTGAGGAAGGGAATACTTTTTATATTTATGATAAGTTTGACAAAGAGTCAAAAGAAATTGGCAATGAAGATTATAACTGCATTTCTGTTCTTAAATTTAAGAACAGAAAAGAAGCATATAATAAATTCTGTAAAACTATAGAAATGATATCCGAATTAGGTCTAGACAACCTTGAAATTTTAAACCACAAAGTTTTATCAAATACAGGTTATTTTACAGCTAATTCACACAACAAATATTTAGGTAAGATGTTTGTGAGCTGGCAGGCGAATGAAGTCAGATTGGTTGGATTCAATAATGAGAAGGCATATCAAAATTTAATTAATTACTCTAATGGGAACAAAATATTAAATCCAGCTGAGAATTTATACCTCCGATTTTTGGAAAATGGAGTTACTTATCAATATTAAAAATATATAATCTAATCAAAGAAGGTGTCTAAATGGAATACAAAAGAAGATGGTGTCCAAATTGTCAAAAATATGTAAAAGCAGTAAAAAATTCTATGTCCAATTTTAAAATATTTATGTGTGTAATTTTACCACCTTATTTAGCCTGGACTTTATTAAAAATGCTATTTACAAGCCCGGTATGGATATGTGACAACTGCGGATCTGAGACAGAGAAGAAAGAACCTAGAAGCCATAGAAATAAATTTTTATAAAAAAAGAGCCCCTTATAGGGGCTTGTTTTATTGTTTTTCATCGTTTTGTTTTAAAAGTGCTAATATGGATTCTAGAACTTGATCGCCGTCATCCTTAAACATGCTTTTGATAACTATATAAAACAGCCCTACGACTTCTACAAACACACCAGAAACAAAAAAATTAAACATGGCAGGACTTATTGTATAACTCCCCTTACAAACTGCGAAAATTATATAGTACAAAGCAACTAATTGTAAGAGTATAACTCCAAGCAACCCATACCCGATAAACCTTCTATCAAGTTTCTTTTTCTGTTCAAACTCGATCCACTTTCCAGAAATTTTTTTCAAAAAATTAATTCTTATTTTTTCAAGATTGTCATCTATGAAATTATCTCGAGATTGTTCCTCTATTAAATCGTCTATAGTTTCTTCTTCTGGTAAATCTTTAAACAAAAAATTGAAGTCCTCGTCGCTAAACTCAATATCGTCAAACTCTAAGTCATCTAAATTAAATTCCTCGTCTATTTGTTGTGCGGACTTTGTTTTTCCATTTTTAAATTTATCCATAGTATGGAACCCCTAAAAAGTCTAATCTGTATTTCATGGCAGCTCTAGACACTCTAAATTTATTTGCCATTTCTTGCAAAGTTGGGAAAAAAAGTTTTTCTATAGTTTCTCTTATGAGATCTTCAGGCATTAAAAGTTCAGCAGCGAAAAAATCAGCAGCTCTTTCTTTTTTGTTTTTAGACCCACCCCTTAAAGAAACCACTCTTTTTTTACCGTTTAAATCCCCAAGAAAATAGTGCCCCAATTCATGAGCAACTGTAAACACATTTCTTGTATCTTGATGTTGATTGTTTACAATTATTCTAATTTCACCATTATCTTTTTTTTCGATTAATCCAGATAGTTCATACCCATTAATATTGTCTAGGTTTGCTGTAAAGAACTTTATATTTTTGTCATTTAATATTTTTGCTATATCTATTGGCAGAGAAGTTAAATTATATTCATTTCTTATTTTAGCGGCTAGATCCTTTATAGTTTTTCGATCCTCGGCTTTCAGAAACATAATCTCCACCTCCAATCTAATTAAAAATTTATAATAATTTCCAATTGAATTTTACCACAATATATATCCATTATACAACTATTTTTAATAATATCCTTCTACCCTAAAACCTCTCCTCATTTATCTCCCTAAGCCTTCTCCATTATCCAAATAACCTTGCCGCAGACCTTGAAGTCATCATTCTTACGGACCTCTCTCGGAGGATAGTTTGTGTTATCCGAATACAGAAAACAGTGACCGTCAAAACATTTGTACCGTTTTACCAGAGCCTCTCCCTCATGGATGAAGATCCCAATATCATTGTTGGCGACCTCCACTTCTTTTTTGACCATTACAGCATACCCGTTTTTGATAGATGGTTCCATAGAATCACCCCAGACATTTATAATGACACACCCTTCGGCCACTGATTTAGGCAGCAATAATACGTCCACAGGCTCAGGATTCGGCTCTAGACCTGATCCTGCTGATACCGAGTCATATACCGGAACCTGGATCATGTCCACCGCTTCTCCTGTTTCTAATTGGGAAATGGACATGTTGGATTGGTCTTTTGTTTTTAGTTTTTTAACTTCTTTTTCCAATTCTTTTAATTGCTCCAAAATTGGTTCAGGAGTTTTTCGAATATTTTCATAATTTTCAATAATGTTTTTATCTTCTTCAGAAATAAAAAATTCTTTATAAAATCTTTCTAAAAATTTTTCTGAAGGTTTTTTTCTGTTCTTTTCTAACGCATTGATAAAACTAGCACTTACATCTAATGAATTTCCCATTTCTTCCATGCTAATATTTTTTAGCTCTCTATATTTTTTAACAATCTCTCCTGTAGTTTTCATTAATTTCCCTCCTACAACATCTTTGATTTAATTTTAAACTATGCAAACAACAAAAACAACCTTTTTTGGTATAAAAGATAAAAAAATGTTGACAGTGCACCTTTTTAGGTTTATAATCAAAGCAAGACCAATTGAATGAACCTCATAAGGTTTATTTTTTTAGAAACATCATGAACTGCAAAAGGTTTATAAAGTGAGAATTGAACCTTAAAGCGTTTAAAAATAGGAGGCCCAATGACAAAAACAGAAATAGAGGAGGAAATTATGATCAAGATAACGTGCATGGAACAAATGAGCAATTACCGATTTGAGGATAGATATGTTTTCCCGAAGGCAGTACATATTGAGGTGGATGTATCAGTATTTTTGTCCATAGAAGCTCCAGAGATAATCGCTACACATTTAAAAGCCCCAGAGATAATCGCAGATTTTAAGATTACAGCTAAAAGTTTGAAGGCAAGAAAAATATCAGCCTCAATAATAGAAGCTGATACAGTCATTGTTAAAGATATTGATTTTTTAGAAGCTTGCTGTGGGAAAATTTTAAAATTTTAGTCTGGGGTGATTTAAATGACAAAAACAGAAATAGCCCGTGAGCTCATAAGACCATTCAAGCTGGCTTTTGCTGATATCAGAAAACATGATCTTGAGGCTCACGAAATACAATTGATAGTTAAAAATAACAGGCAGTATTCGGAACGGTTTATCAAGTCGTTATTAGCAGAGGTACACCAAGGAGAGGTGAAAGGAAGATGAAATTCGGTATAAGTGGAAAATCAGAGGTTTTGGATGAGCTTGTGGCAAAGTATGGGGATATAACAATAGTTGAATGTTTAGAAAGAGAAGAGATTGAAGAGTGCTTAAGGAGGCGGTAAGAGTGGCTGTATGTAATCTTTGTGGGAACTGGATGGATAAGGTTGGAAACTGGGGCGATGGCTGGACAGAGCCTTACGAGGAATTGTGGAGGTGCGATTGTGGACAGGAACTGGATAAGAATCAAGCTTATGGAGATAGTTGGTCTATTGAAGCTGAGGAAGAAGAGGAAGATTAAATATTATGGAGATTTCTAGTTTTTTTAGATCTTCTTATTTCGCTTATAAGTAATTTTTGAAATAAGGGGATTTATCAAAAACTAAAAACGGAGGTCTAATATGACAGTCAAAGAGTTAAGAAAAGCCCTCAAGGGTAAGATAAAAGGTGTTTGGAAGTTAAAGAAAGCTGAATTACTAAAAACTTACGAAGGGCTTAATAACAGCCTTGAAGTTATTGTGGAAAAGGCCCTAGAAGGTAAGCAGATCTTAAAAGCTCAAAACAGAGAAGAATGGCTTGAAATCAGGGAAGGAGGCCTGGGTGGAAGTGATATAGCTGCAGTAATCGGACTTAATGAATATTCATCAAAAATAGATGTTTTTATTTCAAAGACCGCTAGAAACAATGCAGTTCTTAAGCAGCAGTATGAAGAAAAACAAACAAAGATAAGAGCATCTGAAGCAGTCCAAATGGGACATGTCCTGGAACCTGTGATCGCTGATATTTTCCAGAAAAAAAACAAAGAATATACTGTGGTGGACTTTCCAGTGACAGTAAAAGCTAATCCGTGGGAAATAGCTAATGTTGACAGATACCTGGTTAATGAAAGAGGAGAGGTCGGAATACTAGAGGTGAAAACTACTACCCTCTATAACAAAGATAAGTGGGAAGGTGACAGCTGCCCCAGGAACTATCTCTGTCAGGTTCTTTGGTATTTAGGTATAACAGGCCTTAAATATGCTTATATATGCTGCTTAGTAGGCGGACAGCATTACAGGCAATTTAAAATTGAAAGATGTGAGGAGACTATTAGTTATCTCAGGACAGAAGGAAGGATCTTCTGGGAGGACCATGTTGTTCATAATATAATCCCAGATCCAGACGGCAGTTCTTCTTATACTGAGCATCTTCAGTTCTTAGCAGATTATGCAGAGGATAGAGGGGAAAAGATAGAAGTTGAAGCAGCTGCAGACAAAGTGGAAACCTACGAGGTTCTTTTAGAACAAAAAAAGGAACTGGAAACAAAAATAGAGCAGATAAAGCAAGAGGTGTTTAAAGAAGCAATAGACAGGGGATCCAAAAGGGGGACCTGGGCAGGTCATAAGTTCAGCATAATAGGAGGCCCTTACCAAGGCTTTGATAGTAAAAAATTTAAATCTGATAATCCAGAACTGTATGAACAATACGTGGTAGAAAAAACTAAAAAACAATATATAAAATTATCTTAGGGGGAATCACAAATGACAGAAAAAACAGCTAAAAACGACATCATGCAAAAGGCAACAAGTAACAGATCTGTATCTAAAAAGAAAGGAAACAGCATCTATGATCTTATCTCAAGCGACAAGATGAAAAGCCAGTTTGCTATGGCATTACCCAAGCATATAGATACAGAAAGGTTTGTGAGAATAGCCCTTACATGTATCAGACAAAATCCAAAGCTCGCTGAGTGCAGCAGAGAAAGTTTATTAGGTGCACTTATGACATCCTCTCAGCTTGGACTAGAACCAGGAGGAGTATTAGGACAGGCTTACTTAATTCCATTCTCTGTTAAAGGTCAAATGGAATGCCAGTTTCAGATTGGATATAAAGGCATGCTGGAGCTTCTTAGGAGATCGAAACAGCTTTCTAATATAAGAGTTCACACCGTCTATGAAAATGATGAGTTCGAAATAGGCTACGGATTGGACTGTACCCTTAATCACAAACCAGTTTTTAGAGATAGAGGAAATATGATTGGATTCTATTCCGTTGCAGAGCTAAAAGATGGATCTAAGCAATTTCATTTCATGTCCTATGACGATGTAGTTGAGCATGAAAAAAAACATAGAAAAGGAAATTATCAAAGTAACGTATGGAAACAACATTTTGAAGCCATGGCCCATAAAACAGTAGTAAAGCAACTTATGAAGTGGCTGCCTGTATCAGTGGAGTATCTTGAAATGGCTTCTAAGGATGAAGGGGTATATAAAGCCAGTGAGGAAAATCTTAAGGACGTTACAGAGGAAATAGTAACTCCAACTTTTGACTATGATGAAGATACCGGAGAAATAATGGAATCTGAGGATAATTCAGCTGACAACGTCATAAGTGACGTTTTTAAATAGATGTGGAGGGCGGGTTCCAGCCTGCCTTCCTAGATAAAAATTTTGTCTGGAGGTTTTTAAGGGATATGGATTGGACTGAGGAAAAGATAAAGAAACTGAAAAAGATGAGGACAGAGGGGGTACATTACTACGGGATTGGGCTTGTCCTGGGGTGTTCTGAAAATGCTGTCAGGCAGGCTGTACAGAAGTTTATTTTCAAGCCCGGGAGACCTAGTGAATCTACCAGTAATATAGATATGTTAAATAGAAAAGTGGCACTTAGAAGCGGTAGCCAGTACGCCCTGCACGACTTGGGGCTGCCTAAAAATACCTTTGTGGGGTGGGCTATGAAGGGAGATATACCGAAGGACTTTATAATCGTATTTTTAGAGAGTTAACTATATTAAAAAGCTGGAGCATGAAATGAACTGGCTCAGGGGATATTATGTGGAAAGGCTGGGGGTGGCTTGATGCAGCTAAAACTGGATTTTAATATCTGCAAGAATCCAGACTGGATATATAAAGAGGTCATGGCATATTTTGAAGGATCTGAAAAAGAAAAAAAGTCCGGGGTCCTATGTGGTTCCACTGAAATAGATTCTAAAAGATGGACTGGTGGATCAGCAGGGCATACGATTTTTTTTCAGAAAGACAAAAAGATTTGATTATATGGGACTGGTTTAGATTTGAGGAGAAGTATAGAAATTGATGAATTTATAAGGGAGTAATTGAATGAAAATTAGAAAAGTGTGTGCATTTTGCGTGCATCTATATGATGGTGAGGAAGGATATTCCTGTGAATTGGAAGATTATGAACCAGTAAATTTATTTTTTTTATAGAGGAAATGTGACAAATGGAAGTTTGACGAATATTTTATAGATGAATTAACAGGATATGAAGTGAAGGGACAGTTTTATGAATAAATTCAGAAAACTGATGAATTTATAAGGAGAAAAAAATATGTTAAGTAGCGACTGTTTTACTAATAATGTTTGCATATAGATATGCAAAAGAGAGAGATTACAGGGGGCAAATGGACTGTATTCCCTGAAAAGTATAAAAAGGACAAGGAGCTGACAAAGAAAGAAGTTGAACATATACAATGTGAAGTCTACTCTGAAATGTGTTTTAAAATGTATAAATGCCAGGATTCTGAAATGGAAGAGTTTTGGAATTGGTTGTGTGAAAAAAATAAATAAATTCAGAAATTTATAAAGAAAAGAAAGGAGTGAAAATGAAAACTAAAGAACAGATTCTAGAACTTCTAGAAACATACACAGAAGAATTCCTAGATATAGACACACCTCCAAACAGATTGATTGCATTGCAAAGCTCTATGATTACCTTGGGTTTAGTGCTCGAAGATGAAAATCTTTATAAAGAAATAATAAACAAAAAATGGGAAATAATGAATAAGTAAATTGATGAATTTATAAGGAGTGTTTAAATTATGAAAATAACAGCAATAGGAAATGAAATCGAAATTACAGATATTTCAGAATCTGAAGATAAACTAATAAAAATGGCAGTTGAGGAGGTTTTAAAAATAAAAGAAATGGAATATATGGACGCCTTTAGGTTTGTTTGTTTGAATTTGACTAATCCTAAATTTATAGAGATGTTAGGATTGGAGATTGTATAAATTCAGAACTTTATACAGAAGTCTCCGACATTGATGTCGGAGACATAAGGAGCAAAAATGAAAACTGAAAATATTAACTATCAAATTGAACAATATATTGAAGATTACGAAATGTGGTTAAGGTGTGGAAGTCCTTACGAATGCTTAGAAGATGCAATAATTATGTATAATCACTTAATAAAAAGCGATGGCAATTTTAGACTAGTTCAAAGCACCACTATAAAAATGGATGAAATTATAAAAAAAACAAATAAAGTCGAAAATTGATAAATTGAAGAAGGGGTTGAAAAATGGCAAATAGAGCAAAAATAGTTTTAAACGTTATTGAAATTCTTGAAGAACTTAAAGGCGACATAGCTGAAAAAAGAGAGTTTTTAAAAATTTATAAATTACATGGTAAAAAGGACAAATGTTGCAGAAATAGCAACGGATTATATAAGGGAAAGCAAATAAATTCATAATTAGATCTTTACATATATATTAATTAGGAGGACTAATGAAAATAACAATAAAAAGTTCAGGGAATAATAAAAAAAAGGTAAGCGATACTATAAAAAAGGTGTTGATGAAGATTGAAAAGAGCGATAATCTACACTAGAGTATCTACTGTTATGCAGGAGGAGACAGAGTCTTTAGAAAATCAGATAAAACAATGTCTTGAATTTGCAAAAAATAAAGGATACAAGGTGCTAGGAGTTTATTCAGATGTATTATCTGGAACTAAGGATGATAGACCTAATTATTTAAAAGTCAAAGAGCTAATAGAAGCAAAAGCTTTTGACACTTTAATAATTTATGAGCTCTCCAGGATTTCAAGAAAAAATACAGAGCTAATAAATTTTAGCGAGTTAATGAAGAAAAATGGTATTAACTTTATTTCTGTGACCGAACCATCTTTTGATACAACGACTCCTGAGGGTGCTTTGATGACAAGTATCCAATTCGGAATGATACAATTTGAAAGAGACAATACTGTAAAAAGAACAACAGAAAGACTTTATTATAAAGCAGGAGAAGGGCAATGGTTGGGCGGAACTCCGCCCTTCGGTTACAAACTTGTAGATAAAAAATTGATTATAGATGAAGCAAAAGCAGGCATAGTAAAAACTATATTCGCAAAATATTTAGAGGGATATAGTTTAAGTCAGATATGTGATGAGTATAAATTAATGTGGGGAGCATCAAGAGTAAGAAGGATCTTGGAGAATCAAACGTATGCCGGATATATAAGATATGGTGTCAGAGGTAAACAGAAGAAAAATATCCTTGTAAAAGGCAACCATAATCCTATTATATCTAAAGAAGATTTTGAAGAGGTCCAATTATTGTTAGAAAAAAAATCTAAAAAATATACTCACAAGGCAAAAAGGTATCTCCTAACAGGATTACTTAAATGTAAAGAATGTGGGCATAATTATATAGGGCTTTCTGGAGGTTCTTATAATGTTGTAGGTTATTATTCATGTCATTTAAAAAAACTCAAAAATACTGATAAAGCTATTTACGGAGGGCAGGATTGTAATACCGGGAATATAAAGCAGACCGTTATAGAGGGAGTAGTTTTAAATGAGCTTAAAAATGTCGTGGACTCGCTCAAGGAGATAGACGATATAGAGGTGGAAAATAAAAAGGTAGAGGAAACAGATAAAGGCAGATATCTAATCGAAATTACAAAACTGAAAAATAGAAAAGATAAAATTTTGGAACTCTACCTTGATGGTGATTTAGAGAAGGAGAATTATAAAAAAAGAAGCAACGATATAGCAGCTGAAATAAAAATGATGGAGAGGAAATTAGAAGAGGAAAAAATAAAAGATAATACTTTTAGTAAAAACCTAGATATGAGAAACAGAGAAAGGATAATATCTTACTTCAATAAGATAGATCCTGAAAATGTATCTGAAGCAAATGCTATTTTAAGTTTGATAATAGATAGAATAGAGGTTTATAAGCCTAAGACACGTAGACAAGATGATTTTGAAATAGAGATTTTTCTGAATATTTTATAAAAAAAAGACTGAAATTTCTTCAGTCTTTTATATTTACAACTATTTAAAAGTGTTGGGTTGGTGCGCAGAGGGGGACTTGAACCCCCACCGAGAAACCCCGACAAGGCCCTCAACCTTGCGCGTCTACCATTCCGCCACCTGCGCTTGTAACTGGTGCGTGAAGGGGGACTTGAACCCCCACCGGGAAACCCCGACAAGGCCCTCAACCTTGCGCGTCTACCATTCCGCCACCCACGCCTGCACCTTAGATTACAGGAAGTATGATATCATATTTGATGGGCCTTGTAAAGCTATTTTTTATTAAACTGTTTAATTTATCTTTCCTATATCTCTCCTGTAGTACATTTTGTCAAATTTAATTTTTCCAATAGAATTATATGCATTTTTCTTTGCATCATCGAGGTCTTTTCCAAGAGCAACTACATTTAAGACTCTTCCACCTGCAGTGACAAATTTTTTGTCCTCTTTTTTTACTCCTGCCATAAATACAAGATCACTTACAGCATCACAACCGGTTATCTCATATCCGTTATCGTAAGCCTCAGGGTATCCACCGGAAGCCGCCACGATACAGCACGCAGATTCATTTTTCCATTTGATTTTAGAGCCGTCGAGCTCTCCTAGCAGAGTATCGTTCAGGATGTTTAAATAATCACTTTCTAGAAGAGGAAGTACTACCTGAGTTTCAGGATCTCCCATTCTCATGTTATATTCAAGGAGATATACCCCTCTGCTGTTTATCATCAGTCCAAAGAAGATTACTCCGCAGAAGTCTAGACCTTCACTTTTTATACCCTTTAGAGTAGGATCAACGATATCCTTGATATACTGGTCATATACTTTAGAGGTTACATAGGGATTTGGGGCGATTACACCCATACCACCGGTGTTGAGGCCTGTATCCCCTTCTCCGATCTTCTTGTGGTCCTTTGCAGATATGAAGGAAACTATCTGTTTAGAGTCTGTAATAGAAAGTATAGAGGCCTCTACACCTTCTAAAAATTCCTCTATAACTACTTCATTTCCAGCATCATTGAACTTTTTGTCTACCATGATATCATTTACAGCCTCTATACCCTCATTGATATCGGCACAGATGAGGACTCCCTTCCCTGCAGCAAGACCACTGGCCTTTATTACAACTGGGAAATTGATAGTCTCAAGGTAAGCCTTTGCCTTATCAGCATCTGTAAATATCTCATAGGCCGCAGTTTTCACACCGTATTTTTTCATGAAATCCTTAGCATAGGCCTTAGATCCCTCTAGAAGAGCCGCCTTACTGTCAGGTCCAAAGATTTTAAGTCCTTTCTCTTTGAATCTGTCTACAATACCTGCCACTAGAAGTTCTTCGCTTCCCACCATAGTCAAATCTATTTTTTCTTTTTCAGCAAAGGCCACTATATCTTCCATTCCATGAAGTTCTACATTTTCAACCTTTTCCAAAAGCTCGATACCAGCATTTCCAGGTGCACAATATATTTTTTCGACATTTTTATTTTCCTGTATTTTCCAGCATATGGCATGTTCTCTTCCGCCGCTGCCTACAACCAATATCTTCATATTCTATCTCCCTTTAGATCCAATAATTTTATAGTGTCTACCTGTTCAGTCAAAATTAAAGCTTTTACTTATTGTATTACAGGTCTGCCAAATAGTTTCATTCAGCAGACCTGTTAACACTGTTAATAATAGACTTAATGCTTAAAATGTCTTAGTCCGGTAAATACCATTGATATTTTGTGCTCATTGCAAGCATCGATAGATTCCTGATCTCTCATAGAACCACCAGGCTGTACTATTGCAGTTATTCCAGCCTTAGCACACTCATCTACTACATCTCTGAAAGGGAAAAAAGCATCTGATGCAAGGACTGCACCGTCTCCAGCTCTTTCTATAGCCTGCTTTGTAGCCCATATTCTGTTTGTTTCTCCAGTTCCGACACCCTTAGCCATACCATCTTTAACCACTACAATTGCATTTGATTTTACGTGTTTTACGACCTTCATTCCAAAGACCATGTCATCCATCTCTTTTTTAGAAGGTTCTTTTTCAGTTACAACTTTAAAATCCTTTGAAAAAGCCTTGTCAGAATCCTGTACAAGAATTCCTCCGTCTACTTTTACATACTCTATTTTGTCACAAGGAGTATATTTAGCTTTTATTATTCTGAGGTTTTTCTTTTTCTTTAGTATTTCCAGAGCTTCATCTGTGAAATCAGTTGCTATAACTATCTCAAGGAATGTTTTGCTCATCTCAGCAGCAGTTTCTCCGTCTACTGTCTTGTTCATTGCTACGATTCCACCAAAAATAGATATTGGATCGCAGTCGTATGATTTTTTATAGGCTTCTGCCACAGTATCAGCTACGGCTACTCCGCAAGGTGTAGAATGTTTTAGCCCGCAGCATGCAGTTTCTTCAAACTCGCTTACTACCTTCCATGCTACATCCATATCTCTGATATTATTGAAAGAAAGTTCTTTACCGTTCAATTGTTCAAAATCCTTCATTGCACCCTTTTCAGTAGTAGATACATAGTATGCTGCATTTTGGTGAGGATTTTCTCCGTATCTTAGGTCCATCATTTTTTCATAAGAAACACTTAGGTACTTAGGCATCTCTCCTTCTAAAAGGAAGTTTGAGATTGCAGCATCATAGGCAGATGTCAGGTTAAATACCTTTCCTGCCAGTTTTTTTCTGCCTTCAAAAGAAAGGTTTCCTGTACTTTCTAGCTCACTCTGAATTTTTGAGTAATCTTCTACATCTGTTATCACGATTACATCTTCAAATGATTTTGCAGCAGATCTAAGCATAGTAGGGCCGCCTATATCGATAAATTCCACTTTTTCTTCAAAAGAGATGTCATTTTGTACCTCGTCAAAGAATGGGTACAGATTTACAATAACTATATCTATAGGAGTGATCTCTCTTTTTTCTAGAGTCTCCATATGTTCTTTGTTGCTTCTTATAGCTAGTATTCCGCCGTGAATATTAGGATGGAGAGTTTTTACTCTTCCGTCTAGCATTTCCGGTGCTCCTGTGACTTCTGACACATCTGTAACAGGGATAGAGTTTTCTTTCAGGTACTTATAAGTCCCCCCTGTAGATACTACCTCTACACCTATTTCTACTAAAAATTTTGCAAAATCCAATATTCCTGTTTTATCATAAACTGAAATCAGCGCTCTTTTCATAAATATGATTCTCCTTTTAATACTTTGTTAATTACTGCTGTTTCTCCAAAAATAATCCCGCTATTCTACCAAGATATAATCTATATAGAAAGCCGCAGACCCGCAATATAAATCTTAAAATTAGGTTTTAGGTTTTAGGAATTTTAAGTTTTTATTATCTTTTATTTAGGTTTTAGGAGTTTAAATAGTTGATATGCGAGTCTGCAGCCCCCCGGCAAAAGTTAGTTATCCTCAGCGATATCCATAATGGCCTGAGGTAAAAGTCTGTGCTCTATTTCAAGGACTCTTTTCTGAAGAGTTTCAGGGGTATCATTCTCGAATACAGATACTTTTTCCTGATATATTATCTCTCCAGTGTCCACACCTGCATCTACATAGTGTACCGTACATCCGCTTTCTTTTTCTCCGGCGGCGATTACAGCCTTATGGATTTTTATTCCATACATTCCAGGTCCCCCGAATTTTGGGAGAAGTGACGGATGAATGTTTATTATTTTTTTGCTCCATTTTTTTGTGAATTCAGAATCAAGTATGGAGAGGAACCCTGCAAGAACGATGAGGTCTACCTTGCCGTCTAAAATGACATCAATCTCCTTAGAGAGATTGTTTTTTAGTTCTTTTCTATCTAAAAGGTATGTTTTTATACCGTTATTGCCTGCTCTTTCTAATCCATAGCATTCTCTGTCAGCAATGACACACTGTATTTTACAAAGAAGCTTTCCGTCGTTGATTCTATCGATGATAGATTGAAAGTTACTTCCACCTCCTGATACCAACACTGCTATATTAAGCATAACTCTTTATCTCCCTTTTGGATATAGCCTATTTCATAAGCCTCTTCTCCATGAGTTTTTAGCTCTGCTATTACTGCATCCTTATCTTTAGAGCCTACTACAAGTACAAATCCTACTCCCATGTTGAAAGTTCCGTACATCTCTTCTTCAGGTACACCTTTAGACTGAAGATGTTTGAATATTTCAGGAATTCTTATTTTTTCTTTTTCCACCACGGCCTGGTATCCATCTCTTATTGTTCTAGGAAGGTTTTCAGGAAGACCTCCCCCTGTGATGTGTGCCATACCCTTTACAGTAAATTTTTTAAGTAGGGCAAGAACTGGCTTCACATAAATCCTTGTAGGTTCAAGAAGAATTTCTCCTATTTTTTTACCATTGAGCTCCTCTTCAAAATCAGTAACTAACCTTCTCACAAGAGAAAAACCGTTGCTGTGGACTCCAGAGGACGGAAGGGCTATGAGAACATCTCCCTCTTCTACTGTGCTTCCGTTTATTATTTCGTCTTTTTCTACGACTCCCACAGAAAAACCTGCGATGTCATAGTCTCCGTCTTTATAAAAACCAGGCATCTCAGCTGTTTCTCCTCCTACAAGAGCAGATCCTGACTGAAGGCACCCCTCTGCCACTCCTGAAACCAGTTGAGCAGCTTTTTCAGCATCTAATTTTCCACATGCCATATAGTCAAGAAAAAACATCGGTTTTGCCCCATGACACAGGATATCGTTGACACACATTGCTACAGCATCTATACCAACAGTATTATATACTCCCATCTTAAATGCCACTTCTAGTTTTGTCCCTACACCGTCAGTTCCAGATACAAGAACTGGATTTTTGTACTGACCCATCTCATACATGGCTCCAAAACTTCCCAGACCATTTAAAACACTTTTATTATGAGTTTTTGATACGGCTTTTTTCATGAGTTCTACAGCCTTGTATCCCTCTTCTTTATTTACTCCGGCATCTTTATAAGAAATTGACATTATTTCCTCCTAATTTTAAACTTCTCCCATTGGGGTACATACAGGATACTCTCCATCAAAACATCCTAAACAGAAATCTTCACTTCCTAGAACCTTTGCAAGATTCTGAAGAGTCAGATAATCTAGTGAATCAGCTCCGATAACTTCTTTTATTTCTTCTATAGAGTGTGTTGATGCTATAAGCTCTTTTCTATGTGCAGTATCGATTCCGAAGTAGCATGGATATTTTACTGCTGGAGAAGCTGAACGGAAGTGTACTTCAGTAGCTCCTGCTTTTCTAAGCATCTGAATAAGAAGTCTGCTTGTTGTACCTCTTACCAGAGAGTCATCTACCACCACGACTCTTTTCCCTACCACATTAACCTTTAGAGGATTAAGTTTTACCTGGACCGCCTTTTCTCGGAGTTCCTGAGATGGCTTTATAAAAGTTCTTCCGATATATTTATTTTTAATTAGCCCTACGGTATAGGGTATTCCACTTTCTTCTGCAAAGCCTATGGCTGCAGGTATTCCAGAGTCAGGAACCCCTATAACTACGTCTGCCTCTACAGGTTTTTGCCTTGCAAGGTATCTTCCAGATTCCACTCTGACTTGGAAGGCACTCTTTCCGTCTATGATACTGTCAGGTCTAGCAAAATATATAGTTTCAAATGAACAAGGAGCATTTTTAGTATTTTCAGCGTACTTAATTGATTTTACACCGTGGTCGTCTATTATGACCATTTCTCCAGGTTCGATATCTCTTATAAGATCTGCTCCCACAGCATCTAGGGCACAGGATTCAGAGGCTAGAAAAAAATCCCCCTCGTCATTCTGTCCAAGACATAGAGGTCTTATACCGTAAGGATCTCTTACCCCTATAAGCTTCTGGTCAGCCAAGATAACAAGAGAATAAGAGCCTTTTATCGCACTTACAGTACTTCTTATGGCTTCTTCTAGACCCTTAGAGGCTTTTCTTGCTATCATGTTTATGATAACTTCTGAATCTATGTCAGTAATGAAAGTAGATCCTGAATCCTCAAGAAGTTCCTTTATTATATCTGCGTTTACAAGGTTTCCGTTGTGAGCCACTGCTATCTGCCCAAGTTTAAATTTACTCTCAAGGGGCTGTGCATTGATGAGTTTACTAGCTCCCGAAGTTGAGTATCTTACGTGACCTATGGCAGCATTTCCCTTTAATTTTTCTAGTTGTTCAGAGCTAAAAACATCGGCTACAAGTCCCATTCCTTTAAAAGTTGTTTTTTCTCCAAAATTTGAGACAGTGATTCCTGCACTCTCCTGCCCCCTGTGCTGAAGGGCATACAGTCCGTAGTAGGTAAGACTCGAGACTTTTTTTATCTCGCTTGAGTAGACACCGAATACTCCGCACTCCTCTTCCATTTTATCTATATCGTGTATATCATACATACTTATTTAGCACCCAGCCTTTTTAAAATTTCGATATAAGCTTCTTCAATACCTCCGAGGTCTCTTCTGAATCTGTCTTTATCAAGTTTTTCACCTGTTTCCTTGTCCCAAAGTCTGCAAGTATCAGGTGTTATCTCATCTGCAAGAAGGATCTCCCCGTCTTTATTTTTTCCAAATTCTATTTTAAAATCAACAAGGGTAATTCCCTCTTCGTCGAAAGTTTTTTTCAAAAGGGTGTTAATCTTAGCGGTAGTTTCATATATTTTTGAAAGATCCTCATAAGTTGTTACACCCATTGCCACTGCATGGTGGTCATTGATAAGAGGGTCGTTGTACTTATCGTTTTTATAGCAGATTTCAAATATCGTGTTTGTAGGAACAGTTCCTTCCTCTATACCCACTCTAGCAGCCATAGAACCTGCGATCACATTTCTCACGATTACTTCTAGAGGTATGATATCTACCTTCTCACAAAGCTGGTCCCTTTCGTTTAGCATCTTCTTAAAGTGAGTTTTTATCCCGTTTTTTTCTAGAATCTCATATAGAGTGGCAGTGATTTTATTGTTTAAAATGCCTTTGTTTTCGATAGTCCCCTTTTTAGCACCGTTTCCAGAAGTGGCGTCATCTTTAAAGTGGATTATAACTAGATTTGGATCTTCTGTAGAGTATACTTTCTTAGCTTTTCCTTCATATACCATATTCTTTTTCATCATTTCTATTATTCCTCCCGATTTATAAAAGATTATTTTCCCAAAAGATTGCTATTCACTTATTATTTTCAGATGTTCTCTCGCCTTTAACGCTAGCTTACATGCCTCTTCTTCTGAATCATTGAGAACTGTTATATGTCCCATTTTTCTAAATGGTTTTGTATCTTTTTTTCCGTAAAGGTGAAGGTAGGCCCCGTCGACACTCATCATCTCATCCATACCAATAACCTTGACTTTCCCCTCGTAGCCATTCTCGCCTAAGATGTTTACCATACAGGCAGGAGAGAGTAAGTCACAGTTTCCTAAGCTATAGTTTAAAACAGCCCTTATAAACTGTTCGTACTGTGACGTTTTGCATGCCTCGATTGTGTAATGTCCGGAGTTGTGAGGTCTTGGTGCGATTTCATTAATAAGTATCTCTCCCTCTTTTGTCAAGAACATCTCTACACCGAATATTCCCACACCATCAAGAGCCTCTACACATTTAAGTGCCAGTTCCTTGGCTTTTTTGCACTGATCTTCAGTTATCCTAGCCGGTGCAACTACAGTATCGCATATATTTGTTTTATCATCAAATACCATTTCCACCACTGGATAAGTAGCGATATCACCATTGAAATTTCTTGCAACCATTACTGCAATCTCTTTTTCACACTCTATAAATTCCTCAAAGAAGCTGTCCCCCTGGATCATCTTCTCCATATCAGACTCTTCCTTAAGAATAAAGACCCCTCTGCCGTCATAGCCGCCTTTGCAGCTCTTTTGTACAACTGGAAATCCAAAACCTTTTTTCAGTTCCTCTAGGTTATCTTCGGTAACTCTTTTCCATCTTGAGGTAGGGATGTTTTTTTCGTTAAGGAGTTCTTTTTGTTTTGATTTATCTTGAATTATCTCAATGACCCTTGAGGAGGGAAATATCTTTTTCCCCATTGCTTCAAGTTCTTTCAAGACTTCCACATTTATATGCTCTATTTCGTAGGTAAGTACGTCGCATTTTTCAGATATCTCTCTAATCTTATCCTCGTCATGCAGACTTCCTATAATATATTCGTTTGAGATCTCGCTGGCAGGGGAAGGATGCTGCTCTGTAAGCACACAGGTATAGATATCCATTTTTCTAGCTTCAAGAATTGTCATCTTTCCAAGTTGTCCGCCGCCGATAATTCCTAATTTTTTCAACTGGTTTCTCCTCCCAAACTACATACTTTCGAGATATTTGACATATCCCATTTCTTCTACTTTTTCAGCCTTTGCCTCTACTTCTTCTTTCATATCAGCCATATATTTTTTTACTGTCTCTTTCACTGTGCTGTCTTTTACAGAGATTATTTTTGCTGCAAGTATTCCTGCATTTTTTGCTCCGTTTATTGCCACAGTTGCCACAGGTACTCCACCTGGCATTTGTACTATAGACAACAATGAATCAAGACCGCTTAAATTTGAGCTTTTAACCGGCACCCCTATAACAGGAACACTAGTTATTGCCGCCACCATACCAGGCAGGTGGGCTGCCCCACCTGCACCGGCTATGATAACGTCTATTCCTCTTTCATCTGCTGTTTTTGCATATTCATACATTTTATCAACTGTTCTGTGTGCTGAAACTACAGTCAATTCATAATCTATTTTAAATTCATCTAATATTTTTGCGGCAGCACTCATCACTGGCAGATCTGAATCACTTCCCATAATTATACCTATTTTCCCCATTTCTCATCCTTCCTGTGAATAAGTTCTATGTGATTTATTTAAAATATTTTACACCGTTTACAAATATTTTCTGTTCTTTATCCCCTATAATATTCTTATAAAGGTTATCTCCCATTCTTTCAGAATGTCCCATTTTACCAAGGATCTTACCGTCTGGAGATGTTATCCCCTCTATAGCGTATACAGATCCGTTTGGATTAAACTTAAACTCACTTGAAGGATTCCCTTCAAAATCTACATACTGAGTAGCCACCTGTCCGTTTTCAAATAGCTTCCTTGCCACCTCTTCACTGGCAAAGAATCTTCCCTCACCGTGAGATACAGGAATCTCATGGACTGATCCCACCTCTATACCAGAGAACCAAGGAGATTTATTTGATGTCACCTTTGTAGACACCATCTGAGAGATGTGCCTTCCTATATTATTAAATGTAAGGGTAGGCGAGTTTTCAGTTACCTTTCCGATCTCTCCGTAAGGAAGAAGTCCGGATTTTATAAGTGCCTGGAATCCGTTACATATACCTAGTATAAGACCGTCTCTTTCTAGGAATTTGGCTATAGCATCAGCCACCTTTGGATTAGACAGCACTGTTGCTATAAATTTACCGGAACCGTCAGGCTCATCTCCAGAACTGAATCCTCCCGGGATCATAAGTATCTGAGAGTTACCAAGTTCTTTTACTATCTCCTCGATAGATTCATTTATATGTTTTTGTGTGAGGTTCTTAAAAGTCATTCCAGAAGTAGTTGCCCCTGCCTTTTCAAAGACTCTCTTGGCATCATATTCACAGTTTGTTCCTGGGAATGCCGGGATAAATACATTTGGATCTGCTATTTTATTTTTGGCGACTATGATCTCCTTTGTTTCGTAAGGAGTCCAGAGATACTCTTTCTTTTCCTCTTTTGTCTCATACGGGAAAACAGGTTCTAGAGTTTTTAGCCATGTTTTCTCAGCCTCCTCTAAGGTGATTACCGTATCTCCGACTTTTATTTTTTCTTCCTCAGTAGTTGTTCCTAGGAAGACTATATTTTTTCCAGTGAGTTCCTCAGTAGCTTCTACCACAAATGACCCGTAGCCGAGCTTGAACAAGTTTTCTTCAAGGTTTTCGATGTTTACCCCTACTCTGTTTCCAAAACTCATCTTTGCAAGGGCTTCTGCTACTCCACCTTTTTTCAGTGTCATTGCCGAGATTATTTTCCCAGATTTTATATTTTCATACATATAGTTAAAGTTTGTTTTGAGTGTTTTAACGTTTGGCATAAGGTCTGCCGTCATGTTGTGCTTTACAAAATATATTTTATTTCCTGCCTTTTTAAATTCAGGAGATATTACTTCACTGGCCTTTACAGGTGACACTGCGAAAGATATCAGTGTAGGCGGCACATGGATCTCATTGAAAGTTCCGCTCATAGAATCTTTTCCACCTATTGCTGCTATCTCAAACTGCTTTTGTGCAAATAATGTACCTAGAAGGGCAGAAAAAGGTTTTCCCCAGTTTACAGGATCTTTTCCAAGTTTTTGAAAATACTCCTGGAATGAAAGTCTGATCTTAGACCATTCCCCTCCTGCAGCAACTATTTTCGCCAATGATTCTACCACTGCATAGGCTCCTCCGTGGAAAGGTGACCATGAGGAAACAGTAGGGTCATAGCCCCAAGAGATAGCAGAAGCCGTATCTGTCTCCCCCTTTAGGAGTGGGAACTTTTGCACACTAAGGTCGGTAGGAGTCATCTGATACTTTCCTCCGAATGGCATAAGGACTGTAGACGCCCCTATAGAGGAGTCAAACATCTCCATAAGTCCCTTTTGTGAAGATACATTGAGAGAGGCTAGCATCTTAAGCCATCTTTCTTTTCCGTCCTTCTCTGAGAAAAGTTCCTGCTCAAGAGGGGAAGAGTCAGCCGGAGCCTCAAGCTCTACATTATTCTCCTGAGTGACACCGTTTGTGTCTAGGAAATCTCTTGATATGTCTACTATCTTGTTTCCTTTCCAGAAGATCTCAAGTCTGTTTCTGTCTGTTACTGTCGCCACAACTGTTGCAAGAAGATTTTCCTTGTCAGCTAACTCTATGAACTTGTCTCTGTCTTTTGCCTCTATAACTACAGCCATTCTCTCCTGTGATTCAGAGATTGCCAGTTCAGTACCGTTCAGTCCTTCATATTTTACAGGTACTACATCTAAATCTATTTCTAATCCGTCAGCTAGTTCCCCTATGGCTACAGAAACTCCTCCTGCACCAAAGTCATTACATTTCTTTATAAGTTTTGTAACTTCTGGATTTCTAAAGAGCTTTTGGATTTTTCTCTCTTCAGGAGCGTTACCTTTTTGTACCTCCGCTCCGCATGTGGCAAGGGATTCGTCAGTATGCTCTTTAGAAGAACCGGTAGCTCCTCCGCATCCGTCTCTACCTGTTTTACCGCCAAGGAGAATAACTATGTCTCCAGGTGCCGAGCTCTCTCTTCTTACCCAGTCAGCAGGCACTGCACCAACTACAGCTCCTACCTCCATTCTCTTTGCCTTGTATCCAGGATGGTATATCTCTGCCACATGTCCTGTAGTAAGACCGATCTGGTTACCGTAAGCAGAATATCCGTGGGCAGCTCCCTTTGTTATTTTTTTCTGAGGAAGCTTTCCTGGCATTGTATCTTCTAGTTTTTCAAGAGGATCAGCAGAACCAGTCACTCTTATTGCCTGATATACATAAGATCTTCCTGACAGAGGGTCTCTTATGGCTCCTCCTAGACAAGTGGATGCTCCTCCGAAAGGCTCTATTTCAGTAGGATGATTGTGAGTTTCATTTTTAAACATAAGAAGCCATTTTTCGGTGATGCCGTCTACATCTACATCTACGTACACCGAGCAGGCGTTGATCTCTTCAGAGACCTCAAGATCATTTAACTTCCCAGCCTTTCTCAGTTCTTTACCGGAGATGGTAGCCATATCCATGAGGGAGATATGTTTTTTGTCTATCTTCTCTCCGTGGACAAATTCTCTGCTTTCTAGATACTGGTCAAAGGTTTCCTGAAGAACCTTGTGAAATCTCCCCTTAGGAAATACGATATCCTTTATTCTGGTCTCAAATGTTGTATGCCTACAGTGATCTGACCAATAGGTGTCTAGTACTTTTATCTCAGTCTCGCTAGGGTCTCTCTTTTCAGTGTTTCTAAAGTAACACTGTACAAACATCATGTCCTCTAGAGTCATTGCAAAGCCCTCTTTAGATCTGAAAGATTCCATCTCATCTTCACTGAAATCTATGAACCCGTCAATGAAAGGAACCTCTGATGGTTTTTCAACAGATTCTATATGAAGTTTTGCAAGGTTTTTTTCCCTCATTTCCACAGGGTTGATGTAGAATTTTTTTACTTTTTCCAACTCTTCATCAGTTATCTCCCCTTGGAAGATTATTATTTTTCCGCTGGTAACTTCTACATTTTGATTTTTTTCTGACACAAGATTCAGGCACTGCATAGCTGAATCTGCCCTCTGATCAAACTGACCTGGTAAAAACTCTGCCGCAAAATATTTTTCGTCTTTGAGATCTAAGTTGTCATAGACCTTATCCATTACAACTTCTGAAAATATAGTTTTTTTGGCTTTTTTCAGCTCCTCTTTAGTAATTCCAAATATGTCATAGCTGTTTAAGATTCTTACCTTCTGGAGCTTTTCAAGCTTAAATCCTTCCTTAAGCTCATTTAGAAGCCCCTTAGCCTCTACATCAAATCCGTCTTTCTTTTCAACATAGATACGGTAATTCATTATTTCCCCCTAAAACCTTTTATTTTTTAATAATATTCACACTTCAGTGTGGCCATATTCCTACTTAAAATAAACTACTCAATTTTTTTGAAATACCTGTTTTTTTTTAATATATACAAAAAACCCAGATACTTTTCAGAGTGAAAGTACCTGGGTAATACAATCCCATAAACTTTCACTCATAGAAGGCCATTATCGGTGACCAGTAGAAACTCCCGACCATATTACGGGATTATATGAGTGATTTTAAAATAGTCCTGTTATTTTTCCGTTTTCATCTATATCAATGAGTTCAGCAGAAGGTTTCTTAGGCAGACCAGGCATGTCGATTATGTTTCCTGCCATGACAACTATAAATCCTGCACCTGCTGAGAGTCTTATTTCATTCACAGTAACTGTAAAGTTTTCCGGTCTTCCAAGAAGGGCCGGATTGTCAGAGATAGACTTCTGAGTTTTGGATATACAGATAGGGAGTTCACCGTACCCGTTTTCCACTATGGTTTTTATTGTCTTCTTCGCTTTAGGGGAGAAAACAACACCGTCGGCTCCGTAGATCTCCTTTGCTATTTTCTCTATCTTATCTTCTGGAGAGCTCTCTAGAGAGTATAGAGGGGTGTAGTTGTCCACACCTTTTTCTATTTCTACGACAACAAGCTTTGCTAGTTCTTCTCCTCCTGCACCGCCATTTGCCCATACATCACAGTCGGCTACAGGTACATTGTGATCTGCGCAGACTTTTCTTATGAGGTCAAACTCGCTCTCTGTATCAGTGATGAATCTGTTCATAGCTACTACAACCGGAAGATTGAATTTTTTCATGTTTTCTATATGCTTTTCAAGGTTTGAAAGTCCTTTTTGAAGTGCATCAAGATCCTCAAGGGATAAGTCTTTTGCCCCACCGTGATGCTTCAGTGCTCTTACAGTGGCAACTATTACTACACAGTTAGGTGTAAGCCCACCCTTTCTGCATTTTATATCAAGGAATTTTTCTGCCCCAAGGTCAGCTGCAAAACCTGCTTCTGTCACGGCATAGTCAGAAAGTTTAAGAGCTAATTTCGTAGCAAGTAGTGAGTTGCATCCATGAGCTATATTAGCAAAAGGTCCTCCGTGTATAAATACAGGAGTATTTTCTAAAGTCTGTACAAGGTTAGGCTTTATGGCTTCTTTCATAAGAGCAGCAACGGCTCCCTGAATATTAAGGTCCTTCACTTTCAGAGGTGCTCCTGCAGTATCATAAGCAAAGACCATTTCTCCGATTTTTTCCTTTAGATCGGCTATAGAGTCAGCTAGACACATAGCAGCCATTATTTCAGATGCTACCGTGATCTGGAAAGAATCCTCTCTAGGAATTCCATTTGCAGTTCCACCTAGCCCGATGACGATATTTCTTAGAGCCCTGTCATTCATATCCATGGCTCTTTTCCATGTAATTTTTGTGATATCTATATTAAGAGTGTTTCCAAATTTCAAATGGTTATCTATACATGCAGAGATAAGGTTGTGTGCAACCCCTATAGCATGAATATCTCCTGTAAAATGAAGGTTGATGTCCTCCATAGGTATAACCTGGGAATGACCTCCCCCTGTGGCTCCACCCTTTATTCCAAATACAGGTCCTAGAGATGGTTCTCTAAGGGCGGCTATGGATTTTTTCCCGATTCTGTTTAGGGCCTGAGTAAGACCTACTGAAACAGTTGACTTTCCCTCTCCTGCAGGAGTAGGAGTAATGGCCGTAACCAGTATAAGTTTTCCATCTTGCTTGTTTTCCAATTTTTTCAAAAGTCCCGGGTCTACCTTTGCCTTATATTTTCCGTACTGCTCGTAATCATCTTCAGTTAGACCGATTGTTTTTGCGACTTCGCTGATTTTTAATAACTTGGCTTCTTGAGCAATTTGAATATCACTTTTCATCTGCTAAAACCCTCCAATTTTTTTGTGTAATTTATATTTAAACTCCCTAAGTTTAAAGTTTGGTATTTAAAAAACCTAAGTCCACATTAAGATAACATTAATGTGTACTTAGGCCTTCTATTTAAAAATATATTAGAGTCCACACCTATCCCACACCATTTGATTTTCAGTTGGCCTATATAATTGCCCAAAAGTGAAAAAAATGATACTAGCACGTTGCAAACCCCCTTTCTTAATAATCATAAAAATCCGACATCTATCATATCATATGGGATGAAGTAAATGTCGGGACATCAATAAGTCCGGTCACTTCACCCATAGTAACTAATTTTAGGTTAGCTGTAGAGACTCCCGACCATATTACGGGATTATACGAGTGTTATAAATTGCGATATACTTTTCTACCAGGCCACTTTACCACGAAAAGTGACTTTTGTCAAAAAATAAAACATTTGTATTGCTATAATAGACGGGCTGATCCCTTTTAAATAGAGGCTTGTAAATTTTTAAAAATAACGAGAGATGGGAATTTCGACTCCATAGTTCTCTTTTGGTCACTTTGTAAAATTTTGAATTTTTTAGGACTAAAAAATAGTTTTAAAAAAAATCTGCGGAATCACCAATAGATGTATTTCTTTTAAAATATCTGATTTTTTAAAACTCACAGGTTGACAAAAGAATTTACTTTTGGTATAGTACTCCTTGATAATTTTTTTTTAAAGGAGGAGACAGTTATGATATTTTATTACAAGAAAAAAAATGTTCGAATACAATTGTTCTCACCTTTATCTATTTACAATATGATTTTAGATTTTCCAATTGAGATGTTAAATATAAATATTTCAAATATATTTATATTTAATAATTATTTAAATTTTAGGAATAATGACTGATTTATATAATCAGTTTTTATTCCTTTTTTTTTAGTAAAAAACATTTTATATATATGAGGGAGGGTTATTACATGAAGGCTAAGTTAATCCTAGAAAACGGAATGACTTTTGAAGGAAAGGCGTTTGGTTATTTCAAAGAGACCACAGGAGAATTGGTTTTTAATACGAGTATGACTGGATATCAGGAGCTTCTAACTGACCCGTCTTACTACGGTCAGATTGTCGTTATGACCTACCCGCTTATAGGAAACTACGGTATAAACCTAGAGGATACTGAGTCAAACAGCGTAAAGGTGAGAGGTCTTATCGTGAGGGAAGAGGCAAAATACCCAAACAACTTCAGATGTGAAATGACTTTAGACGGGTATTTAAAACAGCACAAGGTAATGGGATTCAAGGGTGTAGACACAAGGCACCTAACAAAGGTCATAAGAGAGATAGGGACATGTAAGGCTATAATAACCACTGAAGAGCTTACTCAGAAAGAACTTAAAGAAAAGTTTGACAGTTTTTCCAATAGATATGCTGTCCAAGAAGTTACTTGTCCGGAAAAATATGTAATCCCCGGTGAAGGAAAAAAAATTGGGGTAATGGATTTTGGGATAAAACAAAACATACTTAGATCTTTTCAAAAACGTGGATGTGAATTGACTGTATTTCCATTTGGAACAACTGCTGCAGAGATACTAAAGCATGATCTTGACGGACTGTTCCTGTCAAACGGACCTGGGGATCCAGCTGATCTTACAGAGACAATAAATGAGATAAAAAAAGTAATAGGGAAAATGCCTGTTATAGGAATTTGTTTGGGACACCAGCTTCTGGCATGGGCCTTAGGTGGGAGCACAATAAAACTAAAATACGGTCACAGAGGTGGTAACCACCCCGTAAAAGATCTTCATAAAAACAAGATCTTCATCACATCTCAAAACCACGGCTACGTTGTGGATAAGATGCCAGAAGGTGTAGAAGTCACTCACCTGAATCTCAATGACAACTCAATAGAGGGAATGAAAAATGATGAACTGAAAGTAATGAGCATCCAGTACCACCCTGAAGCTTGTCCTGGACCTGAAGATTCTGGATATATCTTTGATGATTTTCTAGAGGTTTTGGGGAAGTAGCTAAACTAAAAGAAAAGTTGAACAGTAGGTTTATAGAGATCAGACAAACTCATATTTTAGGAGGAAACCATGTTAGATAAATCAATAAAGAAAACCCTTGTAATCGGATCGGGGCCTATAGTGATAGGTCAGGCTGCTGAGTTTGATTATTCAGGAACCCAGGCTTGTGAGGCACTAAAGCAGGAGGGTATAGAGGTCGTGCTTATAAATTCAAACCCAGCGACTATAATGACAGACAGGGCAGTGGCAGACAGGATCTATATAGAGCCGATAACCCTTGAATTTGTAGAAAAAGTAATAGAAAAAGAAAGACCGGACTCTATTCTAGCTGGTATGGGGGGACAGACTGCACTTAATATAGCAGTCGAACTTTACGACAATGGAATTTTAGATAAATACAACGTAAAGGTAATAGGAACTCCAATTGATTCAATTAAAAGAGGAGAGGACAGAGACCTATTTAGAGATGCAATGAAGAAAATAGGTGAGCCCACTATCGAGAGTAAGATAGTAGAAAACCTGAAAGATGGTCTTGAGTTTGCAGCTCAGATAGGTTATCCACTTGTAGTCAGGCCAGCATACACTCTAGGCGGATCAGGAGGAGGAATAGCCAATAACCCCCAGGAGCTAGAAGATATACTTCTGAAGGGTCTTAAGCTTTCAAGAGTAGGTCAGGTTCTAGTTGAAAAATCTATCCTAGGATGGAAAGAGGTAGAGTATGAAGTAATCAGAGACCAGAATGGAAACTGTATTACAGTATGTAACATGGAAAACATCGACCCTGTAGGAATACATACAGGAGATTCTATAGTTGTGGCCCCTTCTCAGACGCTTTCTGATAAGGAATATCAAATGCTTAGAACTTCATCTATAAAAATCATAAATGAGATTGGTGTAATAGGTGGGTGCAACGTTCAGTTTGCCCTAAATGCAAAGTCTTTTCAGTATGCTATCATAGAGATCAATCCGAGGGTTTCGAGGTCTTCAGCCCTTGCATCAAAGGCTACAGGGTACCCAATAGCAAGAGTGGCAACAAAACTTTCTCTAGGTTATACCCTAGATGAGGTAAAAAATGAGGTTACAGGCCAAACTTATGCATGTTTTGAACCTGCCCTCGACTACTGTGTAGTAAAAATACCTAAGTGGCCTTTTGATAAGTTTAAAAAAGCTGACAGAAAATTGGGGACTAAGATGATGGCGACAGGAGAGATTATGGCCATCGGAAACAATTTTGAGGCAGCATTCCTAAAGGGAATAAGATCCCTTGAAATAGGTCAGTACAATATGGAGCATCCTGTAACTAAGAAGATGTCCATAAAAGAGCTGAAAGACGCTGTAATGAGACCGGATGATGAAAGAATATTCGTGGCGGCAGAGATGCTAAGACGTGGATATGTAAAATCTAAACTCCAGAAGATAACAGGAATGGATAAGTTTTTCATGGAAAAAATAGAGTGGATCGTAAAGCAGGAAGAACTCCTGAAAAGAATGACTCTAAAAGATATGGATATGTACACCCTTAGAAATTTGAAGAAAAAAGGTTTTTCTGACAGAGGAATAGCGGCTCTTATGAATGTGTCAGAATCAGATATTATCGCCAAAAGAAAAGAGCTTGATATAAAACCTGTATATAAGATGGTAGATACATGTGCAGCAGAGTTTGATGCTGTGTCTTCCTACTATTATTCGACCTATGACATTCATGATGAAGTGACCGTGTCTAACAAAAGGAAGATACTCGTTGTTGGTTCAGGACCTATAAGGATAGGACAGGGAATAGAGTTTGACTACTGTACGGTTCACAGTATAAAAGCCCTTCAAAAGATGGGAATAGAGACAATTATAATAAACAATAACCCTGAGACAGTATCTACAGATTTTTCTACGGCAGACAAGTTGTATTTCGAACCTCTTATCACAGAAGACGTTATGAATATAGTAGAGAAGGAACAGCCTGAGGGTGTCGTTCTGCAGTTTGGAGGACAGACAGCTATAAAACTTGCCAATGACCTAGCAGCGGCAGGAGTAAAAATAATAGGTACCTCTGCAGATAAGATTGATGAGGCTGAAGACAGAGAGAGATTTGAAGCCATGATGGAAAAACTGGATATAAAAAGACCGAAAGGGAAAGCGGTATGGACCATAGAACCGGGAATAGAGATAGCAAACTCAGTTGGATATCCTGTACTTGTGAGACCTTCCTATGTATTAGGAGGTCAGGGTATGGAGATCTGCCATGATGAGTACAATCTTGTAAAATATCTCGAAGCATCCTTTGACAGAGATCCTGAAAATCCAGTTCTTATAGATAAATATCTAAACGGTATAGAGATAGAGATAGATGCCATCTGTGACGGGGACAATGTTCTTATACCTGGAATAATGGAGCATCTAGAAAGAGCCGGAGTCCACTCAGGGGATTCGATAACTGTCTATCCTTCTAAAAATCTCTATGAAGGTACAGAGGTAAAAATCCTGGATTATGCCAAGAAGATAGCTAAAGAACTAGAGATAAACGGAATGATGAATATTCAGTTTATAGCATTCGAAAACGAGATATATGTAATAGAGGTAAATCCTAGATCATCAAGAACAGTTCCTTATATCTCGAAGGTAACGGGAGTCCCTATGATAGAACTGGCTACAAAAGTGATGCTTGGGGAAAAGCTGGCAGATATGGAATACGGTACAGGAATCTACAAGAAGCCAAAAGTATATGCTGTAAAAGTACCTGTGTTTTCAACGGAAAAACTAGGAAATGTAGAGGTATCATTAGGACCTGAAATGAAATCTACAGGAGAAGTCTTAGGAGTATCTGAAAGCCTGGATGAGGCTATCTACAAGGGACTAGTAGGAGGATACAGACTTAGCCAGATAAAAGATAAAAATGTCCTTGTTACTATAAGAGATAAGGATAAAGATGAGTTTTTACCTCTTGCTAAAAGACTCATAGGCCAAGGGTGTAAGCTGTTCTCTACATTGGGAACACAGAAATTCCTTGAGAAACACGGTATTACAGCGGAAAAAGTAAACAAAATATCTGAGGAAAATCCAAATATTCTAGATAAACTCAAAAACAGAGAGATTGACCTTCTTATAAATACTGCAACTAAGGCTAATGATGCCATGAGAGACGGATTCAGAATCAGAAGAACTGCTATCGAATACGGAGTGGAGGTTTTGACTTCACTCGATACCCTAAATGCAATTTTAAATATTATGGAGAAAAATATCCACCTTAACAAAGATCTTAAAGTGTATGATATATCAAAAATATAACGCGTGAAAGACGGTCTCATTAAATGAAAAAACACCAGCTTAGCTGGTGTTTTTTCATGAGATAACAGAACTTTTTAAGGAATTTTATTATTTATAATTTTAAAAATTCTGATGCTATTAGCTCTAGTACGTGGGTCTCTCTTTCTATAGAAAGGCCCATTTTTTCATCTTTCTTTGACATGACATCCCTATTGTGGGCGATGGCTTCGTGGATATCTATCCATTGGGCACTCATTCCATTTTTGATTTCATAATCTTCTAGGTCAGATTTTCCTAGTTCTTCGGCTATGGTGCAGGTATAAAAATGGGAAATCATATGCATAAAGTCAAATTTCTCATAACGAACGGGCCTAAACTCCTCATAGATACCGTAATGATCAGAAACCTCTATATCTCTGGCACCGGTCTCTTCAGCAAGCTCCCTTTTCAGACCCTCCAACAAGTCCTCGTGGGGCTCTACTCCCCCTCCTGGAAAGCTGTAGTCATCATATCTTTTTGTGTATAAGAGCAGTATTTTTGAACCCCTGATAATAATCCCCCTGGCGGCTCTTCTTACATAGGGGTTTCCCTCTAGATTTTTTAAGCTGTTGTGAACTGATTTTTTTAATAGTCTCATAAAACACCTCTGTGAAAATAAATTATACATATTATTTAAATATTTTATCATATAAGTAAAAAAAATTCCATTATGTGAAACTCTATAGGGATTATTGTCATTATTTAATAGATTAAGAAGAAAAAATTACAGGAATATGGTGAATTATTTCTGTAACTTATGATATTATTGTATTCATTATTTTGATATACTAGTAGGAGCGAGGTATTTTTCATCTGAGCTTTATAATACTATTTTTAGATTGCACATTTCTTAATGTATAATTTTCAAAGAATACCATTTATGATAAAAAGTTAGAGACTTCTTGGGAATAAATTTTAAAATTCTAAAATAAAATAATCTTCATCTAAGTGTGAAAGGAGGAACTTGTGACAAAAGACCCTATTCAGCTAAAAAAAATTATAAATGAAATTTTTATAAAAATATCAGTGCTTGTTCTACCGCTACTTTTGGTACTGAGCTTTATAATAGATAGTGCCTATAGATATGAAGTGGAAAAATCTAAAAAAAGTATACTGGCTGAGATCTCAAATAAAACCGATATTTTTGAAAAGACAACCTATTCACTTTTTCGTGAGGTTTTCCAGGACGTATTTATTATAGAAAATGCAAATGAATTTGAAGATTTTATTCAGGACCAAAGCTATAAAAACAGAATGGAAGCTTTGGGACTCTTTAGCCGCTATATGAAAAACAAGGTAGACTACCTTCAGCTTAGGTTTATAGGGGTGGATGGAAAGGAACTAATAAGAGTAGACAGAATAAATAATGAGATAGTATCCATCCTAGACGAAAATCTTCAGTGGAAGAAAGAAAGACCTTATTTTAAAAACTTTATAAAAAACAAAAAAGATGGAATTTACATATCGAATCTAGACCTAAATATAGAATTTGGAAAAATAGTTAAGCCCTATGTTCCTGTTATCAGGTTCTCTAGTCCTGTGAAAAATAAAAATGGAAACTTAGTAGGAGTTCTGGTGATAAATTATGACGGACAAAATTTTATAAATGTTTTCAGAGATCACTTTAAAGATAACAGGGAGTTAATAAATATCTTCCTTACAGACAACAACGGATATTATCTATTCAATAAAGATTCCAATAAAAACTTTGGTTTTATGTTTTCCGGAAAAGCTGAAGACTATACAGTGAAAAAAGAGCTCCCTGAGCTTTGGGATGAGATTGTAAAAAGTTATGAAGAGACAGTCAAGATAAAAGATGATATTTTTTATTTTAAAAGACTTATACCCGCTTTCAGAGGTTCAATTTATTTTGAAAACAAAGATTATTACTGGAATATTATAACATCCATAAAAGAGCAGGATATCCCAAAATTGTTTCTAGAACACTTTTTATTTAAAAAGAATTTGAAGTTTTATATTCTTTTTATAGTTTTTCTTTTAGGTTCAATGATAGTCTCAATCCTTCACCTGAAAAAGAAAGAAAGTACCCAACTTTACTTGGCAAGACTTATTTTAAGATATGTGGATGAGGCAGTTCTGATAACTGATTCTAAAAGAAACATAGTGGATCTGAATGAAGGGTTTACCAAACTGACGGGGTATTCTAGAGAAGAAGTCCTAAATTCAAATACAAAAATATTTAATTATCAAAAGACACATCCTAAGCTTTACAATGACATAGAAAAACAGCTTGTCGATGGACTTAACTGGAAAGGGGAGCTGTGGCTCAGAAAAAAAGATAAGTCTAAATATCCGGCATTCCTGACGATAAATAATATAATAAATCCAAAACATAAAAATACAGATTATTATGTCTCTGTGATAAAGGATCTGTCATCAGATAAGGAAAAGGAGGCGGAGATTGAATATCTCCTGACTCATAATTCAAAAACCGATCTTCCTAATGAGTTTATGTTTTACAATCTCATAAATGAAGAGATAAAAGAAGAAAATGAATTCGGTATCTTATATATAAAATTAAAAAAAATAGATGATCTGCAGATGAAGTACAACGAAGAATTTTTGGATCTTATTTACGAAGGGATTGTGAATAAGCTAAAGGTTTTGGCTGGGGAGGACGGGAATATAGCCCATCTTTCAAGAGATGTATTTATTGTTATATTAAAAACTCCAGGTTATAAATTCTTTATAAATAAATCTCTGACAGATTTGTCATCTAGGTTGAAATCAAATATGAAAATTGAGGATAAGGATGTCAATTTAGAGTTTGATTTTGGAGCAGTTTTTTTTCCAGAACATGGTGATTCTCCCAAAGAATTACTCAGAAAGGCTATGTTTTCAGTAAAGGCACTGAAATACTATCCAGACAGGAATTTCCTCATATACCATGATTCCCTGGAGAAGAAGATACAGAGAGAACTAGATATTGAAGAAAATCTTGTTCTTGCTATAAAAAATAATGAATTTGAGGTTTATTTCCAGCCACAGATAGGCAGTGAGAAAGACCTGCTGGTAGGGGCTGAGGCACTGCTTCGTTGGAACAGTAAAGTTTTGGGTAATGTCTCCCCGGTGGAATTTATACCTATTGCTGAAAATATAGGGATTATAAGCAAGATAGATATGTGGGTAGTGGAAGAAGTTGCTAGGCTTACGAAACTGTTAAAAATAGATAAAAATGTCAAAATATCAATAAATTTGTCGGCCATAGATTTTAAAAATGAGTTTCTTGTAGAGGACATAACCTATATTTTAGATTACCATGGGCTTGATTTTTCCCAGTTTGAAATAGAGCTCACTGAAGGGGTTCTAGTAGATGACTATGATCATGTAAAGCCAAAACTAGAGGAGTTTCAGATGAATGGAATATCTGTAGCCATAGATGATTTTGGAACTGGATTTTCCTCTATGACCCACCTTAAAAAATTAAAATTTGATAAGATCAAGATAGATAGGGCCTTTATAAAGGATTATCCAAGATCCGACAATGGATCCATAGCAGAGATAATAACCTATCTTGCCAAAAAACTGGATATCAGTGTAATTGCAGAGGGGGCGGAAACCGAAGAGCAGGTAGAATACCTGAAAAGTATCGGATGCTTCTGTATACAGGGGTATTACTACAGTAAACCTCTTTCGGCTTCTGACTTTAAGGAATATATGTATAGCCGGCTTCTGAGTAAAAAAATCTCTGATGAAATGTAAATTATATAAGAAAAAAGATGAAAAACCTGGCTTATGTCAGGTTTTCCATCTAAATAAAACTAGAGGTATATTAATGTTAGTTTTATTGTATCCCCGGATATTTTACTCCGCTCCAGTATACATTGTTTTTTACAACAGTTTCAGAAGGCAATTTCACATCTTTTAAAGCCCATTTTTTAAACTCCATAAATCCTGTTCTGTCTACGATGTAACCGATATGCTCTTTAGGAAGAGTTCGGTCGATATATTTATCCACATAATCATAGGTATTTTTTATGATTTTTATGATTGACTCTTCATCAGCCCACATCATCCAGTCTTCAGCCAGTCTCGGATTTTTCTTTCCTGTTCTTCCCATTATGGCCAGTCTGTAGTACTTCTTTGAATCCCTAGTCCAGGCAGAGACAGGACAGTTTAGTACACACTCTCCACAGCCGATGCACCTGTCATGTTCTCTCACAGACTTGTAGTTATTCATTTTTATTGCACCAGTTGATAGACTTTTACATTTTTTCTCACATCTTCCACAAGAGATGCATCTGTGAGGCTCGAGCTTTGGCAAAGTCATTCCCATTATTCCAAAGTCATGCATTCTTATTTTCTGGCAGTCATTGGGACAGCCTGTAAGGGCTATCTTAAAATGGAAATCATGAGGGAAAACTTCTTTTTCTATTTTTCTTGCCAGCTCAGTTGTGTTGTACTGAGCTTTAGGACATATTTTGTTTCCTATGCATGCTGCTATATTTCTAGTTCCTGCAGCAGGATAACCTTTGTTTTTATCGTTGTGGTTTATTCCTAGCCCCTCCATAAGAGATTCTACTACGATATTTACTTCATCTATCTTATCCCAGTTGATTCCCATTATCTCAAAACCCTGTCTGGTAGTGAGATGAACCTTGCCGTTACCGTAGTTATTTGCAATCTCAGATACCTTCAGAAGAAGTTCTCCGGAAATTTCTCCACCTGGAACTCTGACTCTGAGAGTTGTCTTGTCTCTTACCTTGGTAACTCTATAGGCATTTTTGGTGACCTTTTTTCTATTCATATCCAAGCTCATGGACTAACCTCCTAATCTACTAATTTTTCTGCTTCATCATATCTGAATACAGGGCCTTCTAAGCATATATAAGTCTCGTCAATTTTACAGTGACCGCATTTACCCACACCGCAGGACATTTTCCTTTCAAATGAAACCCATATTTTCTCTTTAGGAACACCTCTGCTCAAAAATTCCATAGCGGAATATTTCATCATTATAGGTGGTCCTACTATAACTACTTCCATATCGGCGATATCATCTGCCAGCTCAAGGTCCGGAATATATTTTGTAACCAGTCCTTCACACACACCGTCTATGCTGCATGAATTGTCCACAGTTATGAGAGTGTTAAATTTTTTTTTCCACTGTTTTATCTCATCTTTAAATATGATGGAGTCATAGTCCTTGAATCCCAAAAGAAGGTCTACTTTTGTATCGTTTGCTTTATCTTTATAGAAATGATTTATCATAGACCTTACAGGAGCCAGTCCAGATCCTCCTGCAACAATAATAATATGCTTTCCTCTATACTCTTCCTCAGCAGGGAACCCGTTTCCGTAAGGACCTCTTAGAAACATCCAATCTCCCATCTTTAGTTCAAAAAGACAGTCAGTTACTTTTCCCACTTTTCTTATGAGAAACTCTATCCACCCTTCCTCTCTGTTAAACTGAGTTATGGATAGCGGAGCTTCTCCGACTCTTGGGATGGATATTTCGATAAACTGTCCGAAGGTCACTTCCTGGTCGTACTCGACTCTGAAAAGCCACTCTATCTCTGTGAGTTTATTTAGGGAGATAAGCTTGTATCCCTTTGGAAGATAGACATTTTCTATAGGGGTATAGGGGTTTCCTGGAATATATGTATTATTCATCGTTTCCCTCCAATTCTTTAGATAGTTTATTTATACAGTTCGAAAATGAGATATACTCAGGACACACATCGTCACATCTACCGCAACCTGTACACATATGATATCCAAATCTTCTCTTGAAATCTGATATCTTATGCATAGTCTTAAATCTCATCCTGTCTCCGTGCTTTTGTCTAAAAGTGTGACCTCCTGCCATATCTGTGAACCCGTCTACATGGCATGAAGCCCATACCCTTCTTCTTTCCCCTGTATTTTCATTTTCACTGTAGAAAATATCCTGAGTAGTAGAGCAGGTACATGTAGGACATACGAAATTACACTTTCCACAGGCAACACATCTTTTATCATACTCTCTCCAAAGCTCAAGGTCTTTTACCTCTTCAAGGGTTATATTCTCAGGTACGTTTACTTTTACACTGTTTTCCTCTACGAATTTGATATCAAATTCAGCTTCCTCTCCAGAGAAGAAACTTTTGAATTCTTCGTCATTTATATGGAGTTCCACAGAGCCGTTGCTTAAGTTTAGGCCCATATGGTAGTCTTCTGTTTTATTTGTACCCATACTCACACAGAAACAGTTTTCAAAAGAGTCAGGACAACCCATAACCACAAATTTGACTTTATATCTGATTCTTTTGTAGTACATGTCCTGGTCTTTGTTTCTGAGGTATATCTCATCCACTCTTTTTACACTGTGAAGGTCGCAGCTTCTCAAGAATACGATAATTCCCTTTTCATCTGTGTCTGGGATTTTGTACTCCTTTTCTGTAAAATAAAACATGGTCTGTGTAATAGGAAGCATTACCTCTCTTGGTGAAAATTCTGATTTTTTGTCAAAACAGATCTCTTCGATAGAGTCGATCTCACTATATTTCACAAGGTCAGTGTCGGAGAATCTTCCCTCACCTTCAAATACCTTCGGTGCAAATATCCTGTAGTTTTCTTTTAAAAGCCCTAGCCCCTCATCAAAAGACGTTATATCTAAAGAAATTTTCATAATTTCACTCCTTTCTATAATTTATTTTCTGCCAATACAGTTTCTTTGACCTTTGATTTTTTACCCATATAGTAGTAGCAGAGTCCTAATGCACTTCCCCCAACAAAGTTACCCAGTGTCACCCAGAGCATATTGTACCCATATCCAGCCAGAGAGACCTCAGGTCCGTGAGGAAGAAGCAGTCCCATTGTGAAGATAGTCATATTTGCTATGCTATGCTCAAATCCAGCGGTGATAAATGCAAAGAGACACCAGAAGATAACTACTAATTTTGCAGATTCTTCTTTCATCTTGATGCAGCAAAGCACAGCCAGACATACGAGGACATTACATAAAACCCCCTTGAAAAACAGCTCAGATGGTTCTGCGTTCATTTTGCTTTTAGAGAGGGCCACTATGAACTCTCCTACTGCTCCGTGAGGGGCTGTAGCACTTCCTGATAGAGTGAAAAGAGAACCTATAAGAGTAGAACCAGCCAAGTTACCAATGTAACTTAATATCCAAATGTTTACAGCATCTTTCCAGCTCACTTTTTTGTCTGCAGCTCCTGCGGACATTATAAGGTTGTTTCCGGTAAAGAGCTCTGAACCTGCCATTATAACCAACGTTAGTGCTATCCCAAAAGCCAATCCCATATATATTCTGAACTGTGGACCTGTACTTTTTGTCAATCCGCCGATAGTAGTTATGAGAATAATACCGATTCCTACATAGAAACCTGCCAGTAAAGAAGCTATAAAATACTTTGACTTACTCTCCTTTAATAGTGTTACTTTTGCAACTGCACTGTTTGAAAGTTTACTAAGCGTTTCTGAAAACATACACAACCTCCTTTTAAATATTTTTTTCACTTTAATTGAATCTATTTTATCATCCAATAAAAAAAAACAATGTGACCTAGGTCACACTGTTTAAATTTCTCTGTAAAATTTTCTTAATTCTTCTCTTTTCACCAGAAGTTTTTTTCCTTCCCACTTTATATATCCCTTAGCCTCCATTTTTTTCATCTCTCTAGAGACGGATTCTCTGCTGCTACCGAGCATATCAGCGAGATATGTAATGGTGAGGCCAAAGTTGATACCTGTCCATGGAGTACATTCCTCTGTAAAACTGCTGCAGTTATAACCGTTTAGATTGCAGCTTATGCCGTAGTCTTTTGATATTTTCCAAAGTTTTGCAGCTACTTTTTTGTCTAAACTGAGTGGGATAGTATTTTTTAACTGCCTGTAGAGCCTTCTTACCTTCTTGCCCATAGAATTGGTTATGTTTTTAGTCAGTTGAAAGTCGGATCTCATTATCTCCTCAAGATCTTTTTTATCATATTTCAGCAGAAGAGTTTTTTCAAAGGCTTCTGCATTTACAGAAGAGGGAAGGTCATCAAAGATAACTTCATTTACCAATTCCCCATCACCCAAAATGTAGATAACCCTTCTCTGGGCCTTTTGTGAATAACGGAAAATGCTTATTTTTCCAGTGATTATAATATAGATTTTATTTACAAGGTCTTTTTCAAAAAAAAGCATATTACCTTTTTTGATTTCAAATAATTCTCCGGTCTTTTGGAGTTTCTTAAGGGTCTCTTTTTCCAAATCGGAGAAAGCAGGGATCTTTTTCATATAATCACAATTTTTTATCACAAGGCACCTCTTTAAAAACCTAGTTGTTTAATATTGATTATATCTTATAAAGATATAAATCGCAAAGAGTTAGAGCATATAGTTTGGCTGTCCCTTCTTATAAAAATAAATTAGGGACTGTTTTGACAGGGAACCTATCCCAAAATAATGTCCATAAGGGAATCTATCTTTTCTATATTTCCCTCTATAATTTCAGGAAGTTCAGAAATTTTATCAATAAACTCCTTCTTTACATCTTTTGGGACCACCATAAGTGGTGAAAGTTTATGCCCAAAGCATTGGATATGGAAATCTAGATACTCTTTTTCTCTAGGCCCTAGGATAGTTACCAGCTCAAAGTTACTGCTGGGAAAAAGAGGAGTCTCGTAATATTCCTGACCTGCAATATTGAAGATCTTGTTCTCATCTACCTGAAATAGATACTGGGCACCTTCATCCTCAACCTCTTCAAATTCGATCATTTTTGAACTGCTACAGTGTATCACTTTTGCAGTATCTCTTTCTAAAATCTCATCCATTATCTCATGAAGTTTGCTCTGCAGCATGGTGTTTTTTACAAAATTCCTGATCAATTTGAAAATCATAAAGGGGGAACAGATGAAGACTGTGCCTGTGAAAAACAGCATAAAATTATCTGAATTTTGATGTAGGAGTATAAAAAAAATAACGGTGCAGACACCAAAGAGGACAGAATAAAAAGGCAGGTATTTCGTAATCTTTTTATTGATAAAAATAAGCCGTTTTTCCTGAAATTTATATTTCTTATTGAGGTATTTTATATCATCATCATTTAAAGGACGTTCGAAATATTCGATCATAAACGCTCTCCTTTTTTTAACTAATATTTATCTGCTTTTAGAATGACAGAAATTTGGTTGTTGAAGTCGTATAGGTAAAAGTAGTTTCTTTAAAAAAATCAATTGCTGTTTTTCAATATTTGTTTATAGATATCAAAATTTTCCTGATCAAAACAGATGAAAATCACCTCTTCCAGGAAACTGTTTTTCTCTAAAAAATTCACAATCTCTTCAACTGCAATTTTTGCTGCAGTCTTTTTGGGATATCCATAAACACCTGTGCTGATATTGGGAAAAGCTATGGATTTTATAGGGTAATCTTTTGCCAGCATAAGAGAGTTTCGGTAGCAGTTCCTGAGAAGAGTTTCCTCGCCAGACTGACCACCCTTCCAAACAGGTCCGACTGTGTGAATTATATACTTAGAAGGAAGATTACCTCCGTAGGTCAAGACGGCCTCACCGGTTTTGCAGCCTCCCTTTTCACATCGTATCACACTGCAGTACTGTGATATGAGTGGACCACCTGCCCTGTGTATGGCACCGTCGACGCCTCCGCCTCCTGCAAGCATGTTATTTGCGGCATTTACAATGGCATCTACTTTTAGAGTTGTAATATCTCCTTTTAACAAAGTTATTTTTTCATGCATATTAAACACCTTCTTTTTTTTATATAAACTTATTTTAAGTATACCCAAGGAAGGATGTTCTATCAAATAAATTACTCTCTCAGGAAAGAATAAATCAGTAAAAAATGGATCTAATGAAATTCAGGAGTTTTATTTTTTAAAACCAATGCCCGCATATGATTATAAAGAGTTTTTCAAAAAATAGACCTGAAAAAAGATTTTTAAAAAAGTATAAAAAAGACCTCTGGAAAATTTAGAGGTCTTTTTGTTATTCTATTTAGGATAAACCATATTTTCATCTTTTATATTAAGCAGTATTTCCTGTAAAAACTTTTTCGCTTCAAATTTCGCCATGGGAAGATTCATATCTAAATAATTTCCACAATCTCTTGCGGTGGCTCCAGGAATCTCACCGTCGAAATCTGCTATAAACTGGAACATCTCTATAAGAATAGGCAATACATCTAAAGGTGTAAGATCTCCCTTGAATATAACATATACACCGGTTCTGCAGCCCATAGGTCCGAAATAAACGGTTTTTTCATTCCAGATTTCATGGTTTCTGAGAAATGTAGCCCCTAAATGTTCTATTGCATGAAGCTCGCCATTATTGATAACAGGCTCAAGATTTGGTCTTTTCATTCTTATGTCAAAAGTTGTGAGAATATGTTCGTTTGCAACGACATCTTTTCTAGAAACATAAACTCCTCTTAGCAGATCAATGTGGTTTACTGTGAAACTGGCAATTTTTTTCATTGGTTACCTCCTTGAAAATCTATGATCACATTATATCATATAAGAGATCATAAAGTAATCTTAAAAGGGCGGGTGAATCTTTATTGACAAAATCCTGCAAAAGTAATATATAATGTGAAAATATAGAAAAATCCAAATGGAGGGTAAAATGGCTAAAGTTAATCTTAAAAAATTGGAAAAAACGTATCCAAATGGATTTAAGGCTGTCCATGGTATAGACCTTGATATAAAAGAGGGAGAGTTTATGGTTTTTGTCGGCCCATCTGGATGTGCCAAATCGACAATACTTAGAATGGTGGCTGGATTAGAAGAGATAAGCGGAGGTGAGTTGTGGATAGGAGAAAAAATGGTAAATGACCTCGCACCTAAAAATAGAGGGGTTGCAATGGTTTTTCAGAATTATGCTCTTTATCCTCACATGACGGCATATGAAAATATGGCCTTTGGGCTAAAATTGAAAAAGATCCCCAAAAAGGAGATAGATAAAAGGGTAAGGGATGCAGCAGAAAAACTAGAGATAACTTCGTTGCTAGACAGGAAACCAAAGGAGATGTCTGGAGGTCAGAGGCAAAGGGTGGCTGTGGGAAGGGCTATTGTCAAAAAACCAGAAGTATTTCTCTTTGATGAACCACTGTCAAATCTTGATGCAAAATTACGGGTTTCCATGAGGGTAAAAATTACCCAGCTCCATCATAGTCTCAAAGAGGAAGGACAAACAGCAACCATGATCTATGTGACCCATGACCAAGTGGAAGCAATGACTATGGGTGACAGGATTTGTGTGCTCAATTATGGAGAGATAATGCAGGTAGATACCCCGATTAATCTTTATAACAAACCTGCAAATAAGTTTGTAGCAGGTTTCATCGGGACGCCTGCTATGAATATAGTAGAGGCTACCATAGAGATTGAAAGCGGTGAAATTGTGGTCAGAATTGCACAGAATTTTAGTCTGAGATTGCCCGATGTAAAGGCTGACAAAGTCAGAAAACATACAGGAAAAAAGGTCTGGTTTGGCATAAGACCTGAAAATATCCGTATAGACCCTATGGGGACTCAAGGAGATGTGAAGGTGGTAGAACAGATGGGCAATGAGCAATATGTTCATCTAGTAATAGAAAGAGAGCAGTATACTGCCAGAATTTCTTCAGAAAAAGAAATTCATACAGGGCACGGTGAAAAATACAATTTTGTTTTTGATATGGGAAAATGTCATATATTCGATTTTGAGAGTGAAGAAAATATATCACTGTGATGGTTTCTATCTTGAAAATTTTAGATGGAAGAGTAATGCGAACATAAAAATTCCAGAATTATAATTTATTTTCATAAAAAATAGAGTTTTATATTGTAAAAATAGAACAAAATATTATTATTATTGTTGGCTATGAAAAAACTTTATAAAAGTGTTATTATTTGTTGTCAGACGATCTTTTGTTTGCTCTAGATTAATAAAAACAAAAAAAAATAGTGCAAAAAAAGTAGGAATACTGTATAATGGGGGTGGACATACTTCTCAGGTTGCCGTAGATAAATGCATAAATAGATATGTTCACTTTTGTAAATATAAGTTTTTTAAAAGGTGTTGTATTTGAAAAATTGAGATTGAGGTTAACAGTAGAATAGGATTAAGTTTGATACGGACTCTGAATATTTGAAATGGGTAATAGATTTTTGGTATTTACGAAAAGGGTTTATGGTTTAAAAGGTCGGGGGGCTTTTTATAAGATATTCCATTTCAAAAATCAGAGTTTTGTTGATATATATTTAAGGGTGGATATCTGAAATTTAAAAAAGTTTAAATTTCAGATATCGAAATATACTTTTTAGAATATCAGTATATAAAAAAAGTTTGACAAAAGAAATTTTCTATAGTAATCTCTTGTAAAGAGTTATACTGTAGCTGATTATATAAAAAAGGGGATGGCAGAGATGACAACTAGATTTACTTGGTGGTGGCAAAACAAAATTGACCAATACAATAAAAGTCAAGTGAACCAGGTTTTGTCAAAGTCTGCATAAAAAAATTATCTCCAAAATTGATTTTTATGACCTGTTCGCAAGAAACAGGTCTTTTTATTAGAATTTTTTTACCTTTAAGGGCCTGTATTGAGACAGGTCCTTTTTTTATATAAACTGAGGAAAAGTTGTATAAATGATAATAAACTTTATTAATAGAAAAGTAATAAAATATTTGATAAAATTTGAGGGGGAAAAATTATGAAGAAATTATTGATTATGTGTTTAGTTATGCTGGCAGCAATAGGGTGCGGAAAGAAAGAGGAAGCTAAATCGGTAAAAATAGGTATAACGCAGATCGTAGAGCATCCGTCACTAGATGAAGTGAGAAAAGGTATAGAGGACGCCATTGCTAAAAGTGAGTTTAAAGACAGGGTAGAGCTCAATTATCAAAATGCTCAGGGGGATTTTAATACTGCTCAGATGATAGCAACATCTTTCAAGGAAAGTGAAGATATAGTAGTAGCCATAACAACTCCTAGTGCTCAGGCTGCACAGAACCAGATTTCAGACAAACCTGTATTCTTTGCTGCAGTAACTAACCCTGATGTGGCAGGACTCACTGCTTCAAATGTAACAGGGGTAAGTGATCAGTCACCTGTGGAAAAGCAGGTCAAGCTTATAATGGAACTTCTTCCAGAGGCTAAAAAAGTGGGAATAGTATACAACACAAGTGAGCAGAACTCAGTTTATCTCACGGAGCTATTCATAAAGAAAGCCGAAGAGGCTGGACTAAAAATGGTAGTAAGAGGGATCACGAATGTAAATGAGGTATCTTCTGCTCTAGACACTATAATGCCTGAGATAGACGTACTCTATACATCTATAGACAATACCATAGCATCTGCTTATCCATTGGTTATACAAAAGGCGGATCAAGGAAAGGTCCCTGTAATAGGAGCAACTAAACCTTATGTTTATCAGGGTGCTGTGGCAACAGAGGGTATAGAGGACTATCAGGTTGGATACCAGACAGGAGAGATGGTTGTAAGATACCTACAGGGAGAAAAAATAGAAGATATGCCTTATGAAACAGTGAAGAACTCTTCATTGTTTATAAGCGGTAAAAAATCTGAAAAATATGGAATAAAAATTCCAGACTCTTTAAAAGAAAGAGCTGAAATGGTGGATTAATACGAACAATTTTTTTGGGAGTATCATTAGATACTCCTTGTTTTATTTTATTTTTAAAATTATAAAACGAACAAAATGCTTTTTTTATTGTTGTATAGAAGCCTTTCAACTAAAATGATATCATTTCATATGGAGATTAAATTTTAGAGGGGTGAGGGTTTTATGAAAAAATTTTTGTTGGTAGCTGTCTTGTCTTTGGCTATTTTAATGATAGGATGCGGAAAAAAAGAAGATAAAAAAACTAAAATAGGAATCACACAGATAATAGAACATCCAGCTTTAGATGCTTCTAAAGATGGTTTTTTACAGGCTTTAAAAGATGCCGGATATGATGAAACAAAAGTGGATATAGAATTTCAAAGTGCGCAGGGGGACTTTGGAACAGCTCAGACCATAGCAAACTCATATGTACAGGGCAAAAAAGACCTGATACTTGCTATAGCAACACCTAGTGCCCAGGCCGCTTATAACATGACAAAAGATATACCTATACTTATAACTGCAGTAACTGACCCTGAATCGGCTGGGCTCACTGGAGATAATATCAGCGGAACAAGTGATATGTCACCTGTAAAGCAACAGATGGAACTTATAAAAAAGCTTCTTCCTAATGCAAAAAAAGTGGGAATAGTCTATAATACAAGTGAGCAGAATTCAGAATTCTTGATAAAGAGGGCAACTGAGGAATGTGAGAAGCTATCTCTAGAAGTAATTACTTCAGGAGTTACAAATGTTAATGAAGTGGCTTCTGCCTTAGATGTGATCTTAGGAAAAGTAGACGTACTTTATGTTCCTACTGACAACCTTATGACAGCTGCTACACCGCTTGTGCTTCAAAAAACAAATGAAGCTAAAATTCCTGTGATAGGGTCTATAAAGGATATGGTAGAGCAGGGAGCAGTAGCTACTGAGACGATAGACTATTACAAATTAGGGTATCAGACAGGAGAGATGGCTGTAGAGATATTAAAAGGTGCAAGCATAAAAGATATGCCTGTGGAAACACTAAAAGATACTCAACTTATTATAAATAAGAGAGCGGCTGAAGAGATGGGAATCTCACTTGATAATATAGATGGTTTGGATAAAGCTGAAATATTTTAAGATATAGTGCTGACTCTCTGCGGAAGGAGGAAGATACATCGTGATATTACTAGGAACACTTGAGCAGGGATTAATATTTTCAATAATGGTTTTGGGGGTCTACATATCATACAAGATATTAGACTTCCCTGACCTTTCAGTAGATGGAAGCTTTCCGTTAGGAGCTGCAGTTGCTGCAGTTTGTGTCAGCAGAGGAATGAATCCAGTTTTGGCTCTTCTTCTAGCTGTTGTAGCAGGAGGACTGGCAGGATTTGTGACTGGATATATACATGTAAAATGGAATATAACAAACCTTTTGGCAGGAATAATCGTGATGACTGGACTCTATAGTGTCAATCTGAGAGTTATGGGGAAGTCTAATATCCCTCTTTTTGGGGTGGATCACCTATTTAACAGTGGAGTTCCATCGATAGTTGTCATCATTGTATTATTAGGAGTTGTAAAAGGGGCACTAGACTACCTTTTAAAGACAAAGTTTGGTTTTGCCCTCAAGGCACTAGGAGACAATGAAACTCTAGTGGTGTCTCTAGGGATAAATGAGAAACACCTAAAGATATATGGTCTGGCCATCTCCAATGCACTTGTTGCGCTCTCTGGAGGGATTCTTGCCCAATATCAAGGATTTTCAGATGTGGGAATGGGAACTGGAACAATAGTGACAGGTCTCGCGGCAATAATAATAGGAGAAACTGTGTTTAAGACTGGTAAATTTATGAAAGCCACTACAGTAGCACTTTTAGGGACTCTTATATTTAAATATGTGGTAGCGGCTGCATTGAAAATGGGGATGAGAGCCAGTGATCTAAAACTTGTGACGGCCATCATAGTAGTTGGAATAATGGCCCTCAAGGAGAAGAAAAAAGGTCTGAAAAGAGGTGTTGCAGCAAATGGTTAAATTGGAGAATATAAGAAAAACCTTTATTTCTGAACTTGGAACAAAAAAAGAGGTATTTAAAAATCTCAACTTTCATGTGAAAGAGGGGGACTTTATAACAATAATAGGAAGCAACGGAGCTGGTAAATCCACCTTACTAAATGTAATTTTAGGAAACATCATATCTGACTCTGGACAGGTGTTTGTAGGAGACAGGGATGTGACCTACATGGAGAAGCATAAGAGAAACAGCTTCATATCCAAGGTATATCAAAACCCGTCTCTAGGGACTGCACCTTCTATGACGGTATATGAAAATTTATCCATGGCAGACAATAAAGGTAAAAAGTTTGGGCTCACAATGGGACTGAACAAAAAAAGAAGAGGTTACTATATAGAGGTACTTTCTCAGTTAGGACTTGGAATAGAAAATCAGATGGATACAGAGGTGGGACTTTTGTCAGGAGGCCAGAGACAGTGTCTAGCTCTCATAATGGCGACTCTCAACAAACCTGAGGTTCTAATGCTCGATGAGCATACAGCTGCCTTAGATCCTAAGACCTCTAAGATAATAATGAACAAGACAAAAGAAGTGGTAGAGGGGAATAAAATATCTACCCTTATGATAACTCATAACCTTCAGGATGCAATAGATTACGGAAACAGAATGATCATGCTTCATGAGGGGGAAATAATCATAGATGTAAGTGGAAAAGAAAAGCAGGAGCTGACTGTGGAATCTCTTCTTGCAACATTTCACAAGAAAGAAGCCGGCTTCAGAGGGGAAGAACTCTTTTCAGTATAGAATTCTCAAAGTCTTTATGCTATAATCATATAAAGATTTTTTTGGGGGGGCTTTATGAAGAAGATACGGGTGACAGTCCCAGAAGACATTTGGCGGATGATGAGAAATGATGTGGAAGAGTTTGGAATAAACAACAATAAGCTCTGCAACTATATACTAGATAAATTGAAATATAAAAAAGATATTAATGTGGAAAAGCTCCTGGAAACTCAAGGAAGACCTCTAAAGAAGATTATACAGTTTGACCTCAATGTGGCAAATAGAGAGATCTATTATGATGTATTGAAGGAAAATCATGTAGATATAGAGGCTGAGTTTTTCAGAGAGCTTTTTGAAGTGTACACCTCTAAGTTTAAATATCAGAGGGAACTTTTTATATTTGAAGAAAGAGTTAAAAGTATACTAGAAGCTATAAAATTGAAAAGAAAATTAAAATTAAAATATATAAATAAGATCTATACCGTTGAACCTTTTTTTGTAAAAAGAGAGGAGCAGGGGGATGAAAACTTTTTATTCTGTTTTTGTGAAGAAACCAAGGGTTATAAAAATTATAAGTTAAAAGAACTAGAGATAATATCAGTACTAGATGACAAAATAAAAGGTAAGGATAAAAAATATATAGAAAGTGTAAGAAAAAACTTTGATCCATTTTTGGGAAATGGTAATTTTGTGAAGGTAAGGCTTACTGGTGAAGGAGTAAGTCTCATGAAAAGTTTGACAAACTATAGACCGAAATTTCTAAAAAAATCAGGAGATGTCTATACATTTGAAACTTCTAACGAAAATGCAAAGCTTTACTTCAGACAGTTTCTAAAAGAGGCAGTTATTCTGGAGCCTAAGGAACTGAGGGAAGAAATGAAAAATGAATTTTTGGAAGCTTTTGAGAGTTATAATTCTTAATATCTAAATTTTTTATTGAAATCCAGAGATAAAAGTGATATCATTTTTTTTAATGAATAATCTGGAGAGTGAAGTGTGGAAAGTATAGTTGTTAATCTCAGTAAAATTGGCTGGACAGTGGGAATCTTATCGGCATTTTTTTTGATAGGAAAACTTTTTAACAGAGGTGTGGAAAAGTTTGGTGTTAAAAATAATTTTTCAACTGACAGGATAGTAAGGGCTAAAAGATTGATTGATAGTTTTTTGGCGATATGCTCCTTTACCCTCATGACGCTTATATGGGGATTTCATCTGAGAGAGTTTTTTGTAGTAGCGGCTACAATATTTACAATTTTGGGAACGGCTCTTTTTGCATCGTGGTCAAATCTCAGTAATATATCTTCTGGTCTGATCCTTTTCTTCAGTTATAGGCTGAAGGTTGGGGACAGAGTTATGATCAATATAGGGGATCATAGGCTAGAGGGGATAATAAAAGATATGAGACTTTTTTATGTAGAGGTGGAAAATGATAATGGCGATGTAGTCATATATCCAAACAATCTCATGATACATCAAATAGTAGTTGTTATGAAAAAATAAAACCAGTGGTTAGCTGCCACTGGTTTTTAAATATACTGATATATCTTTTTCTAAAGAGTAGGACTGATATCTTATTCTCTCCATATCTTTTGACAAATTGTAGAGGCTTAGTACCTTTAGGACCTCCTCTATACATCTCACAGCTTCCTGTATTCTTTTGAAATTTGATATTAAGAGCTGATCGACACTCTCCTTAGAATCATTTTTGACCTTCTGACTCACAGAGAGACCTATGTCACCTCTGGTATCTCTGCTTTCAATGAGGTGGGAATCCACTTCTTTCATGGTTTTTCTCAAATTATGTCGTAAGATCCGGCACTCCTTTGTCAGGCTTTCATTCTCAAAATAAAATCTGAAGAGATCCTCTATTACTCTTACTCCCTCAGATGCCCTGTTTACATTTACATCAAGAACCCTATAAAGCTTTTGCATTCTCTGCTACCCCCACTCTGTTTCTGCCGTTATGCTTTGCCCTGTACAAAGATTTATCCCACCGTCCACTATATGGACTAACTCTTCTTCAGACTGATACTGACCAACCCCTATACTAACAATAACAGGATGCCCAACCTTTGGGAAATCAATTTTTTCTACAATTTTTCTGATTCTATCGACACACAGAAGAGCTAGTTTCAGATTCGTTTCAGGAAGGAACAGTATAAACTCCTCACCTCCAAATATTCCGAAAAGGTTCATATTTCTAATATGATTTTTTATTTCAAAAGCTATTTTTTCAGTAATACGTCTCCCTCACCATGTCTGCAGGTATCGTTAACTTTTTTGAAAAAATCGGTATCTATGAACATCAGTGAGTAAGTTTTGTCGGTTTTTTCTGACCTTTTGGTCTCTTTTTTTATGGCTTCAAAAATAAATCCTCTGTTATAAACTCTTGTGATTTCATCAGTTATAGAGAGTTCGTGAAGTTTTTTTCTGATTTTTTCAATTTCGGTGATGTTATCCATTAGGACAAGAGACATATCTTTGTGATCATTGGCTATTTTTTTCATCTTCAAGAGATGATCTTAATTTTTCATTTTCCTCTCTCAGGAGGGCGATCTCTTTATGTATCTTTCTAGAACCTGTCTGTAGAGAGTTCAGCCTTATTTCCAGGGAGTTTAGAATCCAAAACTGAAAGTGGTTTACTTTTTGTTGCTCATGGATCATCCAAGCGATTTTTAGAGACACAAGAAGTACCCCGAGCTCTAAAGAAAGTGTAACAGGGATGTAGTGAAGGATACCACCCATAAAGAATGACACCACCACAATAGTCAGAAATACTCCATTGAGAATCTTATGTGCCCGACTTTGGTGAGAACTGCCGATACTTCCTACTATCTGTTTTACTTTTTCCTGTTCTAGCTTATAGTGCTCCATTTCTTCCTGTAAAAATTCTTGAGACATGCTACACCTCCTAGAGTTTCTATTTCAATATCCCTTTTCTGCATCATATGCAAAGAGAAAATTTGTTTTTATTTTCATATTTAAATATTATCTAGATTAATATAGATTATATCATTTTTTATATGTAATGGTAAGTTTTTTTAATGTATTTTATCAAATTTAAGGAATAATTTTATTTTTTAGTGGGACAAAAAAGACTTTTTGTTTTAAAGTCTCCGTGATAAAATACAGGGATATTGACTTGGAGGTAATTTAATGGAAAAAATTAAGAATGGGAGCATTTCAAAGCTGTTTTTAGGGTATTTGATACCCTCGGTTACCGGAACGCTGTCCATAGGGATTCTAATTTTTATAGATACAGTTTTTATAGGCAGAGGCATAGGAAGCCTCGGTCTTGTTGCACTGAATACAGTCATACCTGCTTACACCCTTTATTCCTCTACGGGGATGCTCCTTGGGATAGGAGGGGCGACAGCAGCTTCTGTCGATGCAGGCAGAGGGGACTACGAAGGAAGAAACAGAATATTTACCCACTCTGTAATACTTGCCCTTCTACTTGGATGTATCTATATCGTGGCTCAGACGATGTTTTTGGATGAGATAAGCTACTTTTTAGGGGCCAGAGGGAAAGCAATTCCCATGACCCAGGATTATCTTGGGATTCTTTCGAAATTTACTCTTTTTTATCTGGTTCCGCACTGTCTCAATGCCTTCATCAGAAACGACGGGAACCCTCAGGTATCTATGATGGGGATGGTTCTATGCGGAATAGTAAATATAATATTGGATTATATTTTTATTTTTCAGATGAACTGGGGGATGAAAGGAGCCGCCCTTGCCACAGGGATAGCCCAGATGAGTTATACAGCTGTTCTTCTAACTCACTTCAGATCAAAGAAAAACTCACTGAGATTTCAGAGATCAAAATTTGAAATTTTGGTTATTCAGAGAATAATAAAAGTTGGACTTCCGAGCTTTATAAATGAGATGTCCTTCGGGGCAGTGGTATTTGCCTTCAATTATGTATTTCTCCGTATGGGAGGAGACACGGCTGTGGCGGCTTACAGCATAATCTTAAATATAAATATCTTACTGTATCTCCTGTTTTTGGGTATATCCCAGGCTTCCCAGCCCTTATTTAGTGTAAATTACGGCGGTGGACTTCATGGCAGAGTGCTAGAGACTCTGAAGCTTAGTACCCTTATAAGTGGTTTGTTAGGGGCTACAACCATCATGGTGACACTTATGTATACAAAGCAGATAATAGGGATCTTTATAAAAGACAATGTAGAACTTATGAGAATAACAGGGGAAGGAATGCCCTTGTTCTTTAGTGCCTCTGTCTTTATGGGTCTCAACATAATCTTATCGACTTTTTACCAATCTATAGAGAGTTCTGCAGTATCTTCTTTTATAACAACAATGAGAAGCTGTGTACTTATGGTTGTGGGATTGGTTTTCCTTCCAAAATTTGCAGGAATAAAAGGGGTATGGATGACTCCATTATTTGCCGAAGGGATTGCTTTTTTTCTTTCTTTATTTTTCCTCAAGAGGTATTTTGATAAAAATAAAAGCAGTTTTGAAAAACCCGTTAGCGGGATGCCTGTTTATAATAAATAACACAAGTTGTCACTTGAAAGAGATTATTATAAATTACTTAATTTATCAGGTGTCACTTTTCTCTTGACAGAAGTACCACAGGGGCATTTACTCCTTACAATCAGGACATAACCAAAGGGTCAAAGCTTTGAAAAATCAGCTAAATAACCTTGAAAACCCAAGAAATAAATACAAAAAACTTCATCTACCTCTTGAAGGAAAAATAAGTTAATCGGAGAATAATTCCATATAGAATAAATATGGGAGGTAATTAGATGGAGTACAGGATTGTGGCTATAAAAATGGAAGAAAGACAAAAAACTGCGGTGAAGGTCCAGGATATTTTGACTGAATACGGGTGTCTCATCAAAGTGAGACTAGGGCTACATAATGTGGCACCAGACCAGTGCAGCCCCACAGGACTTATACTTTTGGAAGTAATATCCGATGACCCCAAGGCCGGGGATATGCTAGATTCACTGAATACTATAGAGGGAGTTCAGGCGAAGGAAATTATAATTTAGTATAGGGGGGCAGTATGGCTGCCTCTTTTTTTGTGAGGTGTATAAAATGTTTGAAGCAGAGAAAAGCAGAATGATAAAGGACCAGATTATAGGGAGAGGAATAAAAGATGCCAGAGTTATAGAGGCCATAAGTAGTGTACCGAGGGAAGAGTTTGTGAGAGAGAGGGATTTAGAACTTTCCTATGCAGACACTCCTCTATCTATAGGATGGGGGCAGACAATATCTCAACCTTATATAGTGGCTTATATGCTAGAAATGCTAGACATAAAAAAAGAACACAGGGTCTTGGAAATAGGAACTGGCTCGGGATATGAAGCTGCCCTTTTGTCGGAACTGGCAAGTGAGGTTGTGACTTTAGAAATACTGGAAGAGCTCTATAAGATGGGTAAGAGGAAAATAAAAGAATTAGGCTATGATAATGTAGAAGTTATACGAGGGGATGGGTATAGGGGCCATGAGAAGAAAGCACCTTATGATAGGATAATACTTTCGGCAGCTCCTACGGATATTCCTAAAACCCTTGTGGACCAGCTGGATATCAAAGGAAAATTAATAGCTCCTGTTGGAGCTGTATTCCAGGAACTGATTTTGATTGAGAAGGATGAAGCAGGGAGGATTACCAAAAGACGACTTTTACCTGTTAGATTTGTCCCAATGGTAGGAGAATAAATTTTTATATTGGAAAATAAAAGTTGATTTCTATACTCATATAAATTAAAATACAGATGATTAAAAAGTTTTATTTTTTTAAAAAAATTAAGAACTTATTAAGTTTTATATGTTAGCGATAAATGTTTTTATACAAAAAATTGACTTAAAAGGAGACATAGAGCTATGAAAATATGTGTAGCAGGAACTGGATATGTGGGGCTATCAAATGCAATACTGCTAGCTCAGCATAATGAGGTGGTGGCACTAGATGTCATACAGGAAAAAGTAGATATGATAAACCAAAAAAAATCACCTATCGCAGATGCCGAGATAGAGGATTTTTTGGCAAATAAAGATCTGAATCTGACAGCAACCACTGATGCCTATAAGGCGTATGAAGGGGCAGATTATGTGATAGTATCTACACCTACAAATTATGATCCAGATAAGCATTACTTTAATACTAGGACAGTAGAAGCCGTGATAGCAAATGTGTTGTCTATCAATCCAGAGTCGACTATAGTTGTAAAATCAACTGTTCCTGTTGGGTACACTAAAAAAGTAAGAGAGATGTTTGATACAGACAATATTATTTTTTCTCCAGAATTTTTGAGAGAGGGAAAGGCTCTTTATGACAACCTTTATCCGTCGAGGATTGTAGTAGGTGAAAAATCTGAAAGAGCAAGGAAATTTGCTGAGCTGCTGGCTCAAGGAGCAGTTAAGGAAAATATAAAAATCCTGTTTACTGAATCTACTGAAGCAGAAGCGATAAAATTATTTTCAAACACTTATTTAGCTCTTAGAGTTGCCTACTTTAATGAGTTAGATACCTACGCAGAGATAAGGGGTTTAAATACAAAAGAGATAATAGAAGGGGTAGGCCTAGACCCTAGAATAGGGTCACATTATAATAATCCATCATTTGGTTACGGGGGCTACTGTCTTCCAAAAGATACAAAGCAGCTGAGAGCAAACTACGAAGACGTTCCAAACAATATAATCGGTGCCATAGTAGATGCCAATACAACCAGAAAAGATCATATAGCAGAGATGATAATTTCTAAAAATCCAAAAATAGTGGGGATCTACAGATTGACAATGAAAACTGATTCGGATAACTTCAGAGCCTCTGCTATCCAAGGGATAATGAAAAGAATCAAGGGAAAAGGTATAGAGGTTGTAATATACGAACCGGCATTAGAAGAAGAGAACTTTTTTAGTTCAAGAGTAATAAGAGATTTAGGAGAGTTTAAATCGATATCAGATATCATTGTCACAAACAGACTTTCTGATGACTTGGAAGATGTAAAGGACAAAATATATACCCGTGACCTCTATAAGAGAGATTAAATAATCTGGGCCCCCATATTTGAGGGGGTCCTTTACTTTATACTCCATCTGGGATATAATTTATTAATTGAGTTTTTTGAAGTTATATTTTTACACCATGAAATTACAATATCTATAAAGGGGCGAATTGTAATGATAGAAAAGAAGGTTTTAGATAGAATATTCGAACTTCTCCCAAAGACTTCTCTGTTCGGAGGGATCTCAGAGGAGGATGTAGAATATTTTTCCATGCTGATGGAAGAGGTTAGTTACAAAGAGGGTGATGTCCTTTATAGCGAGGGAGAGCCGCCTGGAGACTCATATCTTATTTTAAATGGTAAGGTGGAATTTTTCATGTTGGGACAGAAATTGGGAACAGTTAAAGAGGGAAAACTTTTTGGCGTAGTAGCTCCTCTGGGGATACAAAAACAGCTTTCCACAGCTAAAGCCAAGACTGATGTGACCCTAGCAGTAATACCTAAGATGGCACTTTTGAAGATAGCTGAGGAGAGACAGGAACTTTTTGGAAAGTTAATGTTTAATATAGCTCGTGACCTGGCAAGAAATTTGATTATTATAAAAAAAATTCTCATGGAACACATGGAATGGTGCCAGTTGGATTAATTTAGATTTTTTACAAAGACTTTTGTACGAACAGTCTCAGGGGTCTTTTTTTATTGCAAAAATTGAATAACTAGGAGGAATATTGTTCATAAGGTTGTAAATGCTTAAAAAGATTTAATTTTATAAAGTTTGATTGGCAAGAAAATTATTTTTTGGGGTGATCACTATGAAAAAAGGATTTACTATCATAGAATTAGTAGTTGTAATAGCATTGATATTTATCCTCTCTGCTGCAATCATGAATAAGGTAGGATCTGTCATAAAAAATTCGAAGGATGCAAAAGCCTACTTTATAGCCGGTGAGTACCGGACTGTATATAAAATTGCCGCTGTGGAAAGTGAGGATGGGGGTAACAATATAGGTTTTGAAGATCTCGTAAAACGTGTAGACAGACAGGCTGCCAATGAACTGTACTCCAATAGAAATGCAGAGTCTAAGGGTGCCTATTTAAGCGGAGATGCTACAGGTATAGGTGGATACCTTGAAGTGGGAACCAATACTGGTGGCATCACCATAGAAGGTGGAACAGCACCACTTATTCTGCTTATGTTAGAAGATGTAAATGGAGTAACGATAGCAGATAATTCCACGTATGCTACTCCTGGAGACTTTAAAACTAATGGAAAAGATACAAGAGGAGAAGAGTGGGATGGTATAAAATAAAAAAATACCGCTAAAAATGCGGTATTTTTTTATTTTCGATCTACACCTTTACATTTGTACCCTAGTTTACGTAATAACATCTATTTTGTTATTAAATTTAGTTTTTATTTTTCTGACAATATTTACAAAATTTGGAGATGAGACTATAGGGTTGGTGTAGCCATCCTTTTGAAAATAGATATCAAGATGTTTATTTGGAATTGGTAAAAATTCTTCAAATTTTTCTAGAGAGGATATTTCATTACCGGCTATATTTAAGTATTCCAACTTATTTAGTTCTGAGAAATCTATTTTATATAGGGTTCTGATCATATTTTCTTCTAAGTCCAGCAATTGAAGATTTTTAAAATGCTCTATTCCCCTTAGATCTTTTATCTTCTTATCCCTGCAATGGAGCTCTTTAATTTTTGCAACATCTTCAAAGGTTATTTTATCCTCAGTAGAGGTATATTTTGGAAAGGTTTGGATATTTTCCCAAACAACTGATTTGAGATTTTTATCTGGAACGAAAACATAGAGGACATCTAGATAATTTCCGGAAATATCAGAAAAACTAAGGAACTGAAGATTTTTTAAGCTTAAAATTATCTCGAGATCAGATGGAGTCAGAGGATTCCCTCTGAGATAAAGACGTTTCAAATTTGTAAGGTTTTCTAAACCCTTTAAAGATTCAAGGTGGTTGTTTTCTAGATTTAACACCTCTAAATTGGTGAAAACTTCAATTCCGTTTAGATCTGTGAGTCCACTATTTGATACATTAAGAGAGGTGGCTTTTTTAGATGCATTTGCTGATATGCTATTGAAGACAGAATTACCACTGCTGCTAGATGAAACATAGGCTGAATTTGTACCTGTTGATGAAGATAAATCAGATGTTCCAGTTCCTGAGGACGAGGTGTCAGATGCAGAGGCTGAATTTGTGCCTGTTGATGAAGATGAATCAGGCGTTCCAGCTCCTGAAGACGAGGTGCCAGATGCCGAGGAGGAATTTGTGCCTGTTGATGAAGATGAATCAGATGTTCCAGATCCTGAGGACGAGGTGCCAGATGCCGAGGAGGAATTTGTACCTGTTGATGAAGATGAATCAGATGTTCCAGCTCCTGAGGACGAGGTGTCAGATGCAGAGGCTGAATTTGTGCCTGTTGATGAAGATGAATCAGATGTTCCAGATCCTGAGGACGAGGTGCCAGATGCCGAGGAGGAATTTGTGCCTGTTGATGAAGATGAATCAGATGTTCCAGCTTCTGACGAAGCAGTAGTTGTACCACCTACGTTTTGTGTCACAGAAAGAACAACATTCTCACCTGTTTTTTTGTTTACTATTTTTTCGGTCCAGGCACCCTCTATACTGAGCCCCAATAATAAAAGGGCTGCTAAAATTATAAAATTTTTATACATATTTACTCCTCCCTCCATAAACATTCAGTGTATTAAAATTATAATGGTTACTCGCTTATTCTGAATTTTTACAAAAAACCCTTCTAAAAATACGATCATTTTTAGAAGGGTTATATAAAACCTACTTTCTACCTCCAAAGATACTAAAGGTAAGAGGCCTGATACCGGGATAATATACTCTCTTTTGAAATGCCTTGACCCTTGTGAGAAGAAGTATAGCATATAGTCTAAAAAGGAAAGCAAGGATAAATGTGACCTGCAATCCAAAATACGCGTCTCCGAAGATAAATACCACTCGGCCTTTAATAAAGGATGCAATTGTTCCACCTAAAACAGCACCCAAAAGACCTGCTATTCCAGTGACAATGGCGTGGGATGCCACAAATGATTCTCTGGGCTCTCCGGCTACTTCTAGCAAAAGATTGAAAATCGATAGGTTTATTGCTGACCAGGCTATTCCTGTAAATATGCCATCCATCATAAGGAGACTTTTATAGTTATTTTCATTCATTGTAAAATAAAAGATCAAGACATAGGTAGATATCCATATGCCACCTGAAAGTAATTTTTTATCCCCTATAGTCTTGCTTAAATATCCGCATACTGGGAAGGCAAAAAGGGCTATGAATCCACTCAACATCGTTATTTTACCGAGGTATCCATATTCTACCCTCAGGCTCGTTATAGCAAAGTAATGAAAATAAGGTTTTGCAAATTCTACGGCAAAATTCCAGAATCCAATGAACACAAGGAAGTGTCTGAAATTACTGTCTCTTAGAGGAGCCCTGAGATCAATGCGTACGCAGGATCCTTCTCTCTCTGGTATATCGTGAAAAAAGAAGAGAATAAGAGTTATAATTCCGGCCAGAGACATTATACTGGTCAATATAAAAACTCCCGTGGATCCCTCCAGGTTATCGAGTACTTTTGAATATACATAGTAAGAACAGATAGTGGTAATCGATATCAATAAAAATCTCTTGGCAAAAAAAGCTCCTCTTTCACCTTTTGGAATAAGATCTCCCATGGCTGTGGTCCATATATTTGATGTGAGAGCCGTAAATATAGAGTAAAAAAATACCACTGTGAGGAGAAGGTAGGCCGAGGTGACTTTGAATAAAATTCCTATGGGAAGAAGCAGTATCGGAAGACGGGCCAGTGCCACTGATATAATAAGGGCTTTTTTTCTATTTTTAGAAATCTGACATATTTTTCCGCTGAATATCTGAAAAAACTGGGCTGCAATGGGAAGGGTCGCAATCATAGAGAGCTCTATGGGAGTACAATTGAAATAAAGAGCCAGAGCCGTTAGAGGGAATCCCTGTATCCCTATAAAAAGAAGATTATAAATCATACCCTCGGCCAGATTAACTCTGTGTTTTGTCATAGCTTCACATCCTTTTGATAACTGTTAATATGTGATATATTATATTAAATTATTTATAGATAATAATTCTGTTATGGTTAGGAAAAGAGAATTCCACATAATATAGCACAACAAGTTTAAAATTTAAAGTAAAATATTTTTTATTAATTTTACATAATAAGTAGTGACAAAAACACGGATATATTTTAGATTCTAGAGTGAAAATTTTTGAATTTATTTCAAAATTTAAATAGGGATGAAAACTATCTAAATAGTCAGCACCCCTAAATTTTATAGGTTATTAATTATAACGTATATATTATTTCTCTAGATGAAAAGGTTTGAATATGCCTCTTGAGAATCTCCTAGATATGAAGCTACTCCTCCATATTCTATTCCCTCGATGAGCTCCTCTTTGGCTATCCCCATTACATCCATAGACATTGTGCAGGCAGTAATCCGTCCGCCATTTTCGAGATATGTTTTCATTAATTTGTCCAAAGAATCCACATTTTTTTCCTTCATGACATATTTCATCATAGCTGTTCCTAGTCCACCCATATTCATTTTAGAAAGTTTGAGCCTGTTGACACCTTTTGGCATCATCATACCAAACATTTTATCTATTACTCCTTTGTTTTTATTTGTATAGTTTTCTTTTCGAAGAGCGTTCAACCCCCAGAAGGTAAAGAACATACTTACTTTTTTACCCATTGCCAATGCACCGTTTGCTATTATAAAACTTGCTAAAATCTTATCCAAATCTCCGCTGAATACAACTATAGTTTGTGTGTCCTTTTCAGTTACGAGGGATGGATTCTTAGACTTACTTCCTTTTTTCACGTGGGCAGTTACTATACCATTTTCTATTTGGACATCTAAAAGCTTGTTTCCTGTTTTCTCTGCCCAAGTAACGATATCTTTTTTGAATCCTGCATCTGTTGATTTTATAGAGAGAACCTCCCCGTCTTTAATGGTATCCATGGTTTTTTTAGTTTTTAATATCGGTCCTGGGCACTGTAGTCCGCAGGCATCCACCTCTATAATTTTATTCATCTCTCTCTCCTCATCGATAAGTTCCGAGATCGCTTCGCAGCATGAAGATTCCTTGTGTTTAAATTTATCAATTTCCCCGAAGATATCCCTGTTATTTTGGTCAACAACGGTGTAGCTCCAGAGTTTATATCCTCCGTCAAGATTTTTTGCCTTGAATCCGTGCTGGACCATCATTCTGTAGGCGATGTAACCCCTAAGCCCAACTTGACAGTAGACAATATATTCTTTATTTTTATCAAGTTTAGAGAGGCTGTCACGTAGTTCTGCAAGGTCAATATGCATAGAATTAGGGATGGATCCTAGTTCATTTTCATCCTTTGTTCTTATATCGAGAAGCTGGGCATTGTTATTTTTTAGATAATCCTCTATCTGGAAATATCTGATTGTTTCTACTTCACCATTGATCATATTTTCAGCAACGTATCCTAGAATATTTACTGGGTCTTTTGCAGAGTTATAAGGTGGAGCGTAGGCTAGCTCGAGATCTTGGAGGTCCCAGACCTTCATTTTTCCCTTAATTGCTGTGGCGATAACATCAATTCTCTTGTCTACTCCTTTACATCCTAGCCCTTGAGCCCCTAAAATCTCTCCATCTTTAGTGAAAAGAAGCTTGAGTGTTATCGGGACTCCACCTGGATAATAACTGGCATGACTGTTTCTGTTTACTGTTGCCACCATATATTCTCTGCCAGAATTTTTGAGGTATCTTTCATTTAGACCTGTCGCCGCAACAGTAGTATCAAAAGCCTTTATTATAGATGTTCCCAACGAACCGTTGTATGTTTTTAAGTTTATGCCTAGCATATTGTCTGCAACTATACGTCCCTGTCTGTTTGCAGGCCATGCTAACGGAATAATGGATTCCTCACCGCTTAGATAGTGTTTTACCTCTATAGCGTCTCCTACAGCATAGATATTTTCATCAGAGGTCTGAAGGTACTGATTTACTCTTATTCCACCTTTTTTACCTACCTCAAGTCCAGCTTCTTTTGCCAGATCATTTTCGGGTTTTACCCCTATAGCCATCACAACAAGGTCCGCTTTGATCTCTTCACCACTCTCTAGCTTCACCACAGTCTTGCCCTCTATATCTTCAAAGTTGACAACTCCGTCCTCTAAGTAGAGTTCTACCTCTTTATCCTTTATGTTTTGGTGTACCTGAGCCGCCATGTCAAAATCAACCATGGTTAGCACCTGGTCAGCCTTTTCTAATATGGACACCTCTATATCTCTCTCTAAAAGATTTTCAGCGACCTCTATACCTATGAATCCTGCCCCTACAACTACTGCCCTTTTTACACTGTTTTTTTCTATGTGATTCATTATGCTGTCCATATCATTCATGTTTCTCAGAGAAAAAATATTAGGGGAGTTTACTCCTGGAATAGGAGGTATAAATGGAGCAGCTCCAGGAGAGAGAAGAAGTCTGTCGTAACTCTCTTCAAAGGTTTCTCCTGTTTTAAGGTTTTTGGCATAGACCTTTTTGTTTTCTCGGTCTATTTTTGTTACCTCTGTCTTTATTTTTACATCAATATTGAATCTCGTTTTCATCCCCTCGATGGTTTGAACAAGGAGATTCTCCCTCTCTTTGATGATTCCTCCGATGTGATACGGAAGACCGCAGTTTGCAAAGGATATATATTCACCTCTTTCAAACATTACTATCTCTGCATTTTCATTTATTCTTCTGAGTCTAGCCGCAGCAGATGCACCGCCAGCTACGCCACCTACTATTAATATTTTCATTATTTTTAATCCCCCTTTTGTCAGATTATTCATCATTGGCATTATTTAAAATAAAATTTGCAAATTCTTGTAAGTCTCCCGCTTTGAAAATCGTTATTCCCTTATTCTTATCCCCTAGAACCACCAACTGATCTCCAGGCTGTATCTCAAAATAGTCTCTGGCTTTCTTAGGGATAACTATCTGTCCCCTTTCTCCTACGGTAACTGTTCCACAGATACATTTTCCATCTTTGAACTCCAGCATAACTCCTCCTTTTCATACAATTCGTACTTTTCATACAATTCGTACTTTTCATACAAATTATACATCTCTAATATGTTTTAGTCAATATTTTTGTGAAAAATAGTCAAATATTTTCAAAGACAGGAATAACTTATTCTTTCAATAGGAAATACTAGATACACAGTAAATTTAATTTTAGTCTGGTAAAAGTCTTTTACTCTTTGCAAAATTATATTGTATAGTATGTAATCATTTTAGGATAACAGTTAAAATTTTTGAAAAAAGATTAAAAGGTTTCGTCATGAATGAGCACTAATGAAATACAAAAAAATAAACAAATAAAAAATCAAACAAACTTTAGCCAGTAGAGTGCATAGATTTAAAAAATAGAGTTTCACAGATAAAAAACAGAATTTTTTTAAAATTTTATGCTACAAATTATATTAAAGTATAGAAAATTTCTAAAATAAATCTTATATATATATATCCTAAATTTGAAAATATCCACGAATATTTTTATGTATGTATTAATAACTCGACTTGTGCAAATTTAAGCAGGAGCTCTCAATTCCTCATAGAGCTCCTCCAACTTTGCTCCAGATAAAGCCTTTTCAGATACATAAGAAATGACTTCTCTTTTCCGCTTAACTTTTAACTTATCTATTAATTTTCCCAAGTTTTCTGGTACTTTACTCTTAAACCTCTTTAACTCCAAGAAATCATAGAGCAAATATAGCGGCTCCCAGAATCTTTCTATCTCTTCAAAACTAAGCATTTGGGTCTTTCCCAAATTAAGGGGTCAAACCGGTTTGTCTGACATACCTCCTGCCTTGAAAAGAAAAAGAGCTTTCAAATGAAAGCTCTTGGGACTTCATAAAAATCTATTTGTTTTTATTCCTGTCATCGGCACATTCAGTGGCTTTTCCCGTTAATATCTTTAGACCATGATGCAGCGTGCTTATTATATACTCTAGGGACTCCTTTACCGCCTTTGGGCTCCCAGGCAGGTTCACTATAAGAGTATCACTTCTGATTCCAGCCACTGCCCGAGACAGCATCGCTCTCTTGGTTATCAGCATAGAGTGTGCTCTTATAGCCTCTGGTATGCCAGGTACGTTTTTTTCTATCACCTCAAGGGTGGCTTCAGGAGTAATATCCCTTTTGGAAAACCCTGTCCCACCAGTTGTCAGTATCAGATCAGCCTCTCCTGCATCACATATTTCTGCAAGTGTGTGCTTCAAAAGATAATAGTCATCAGGAAGCAGAATATTTTTAACAACCTTATAATTATTTTTTTCCAAAATATTTATTATGACCTGACTGCTCTTGTCATCTCTTTCGCCTCTATACCCCTTATCACTGAGACATATTACCGTAGCTTTAAACACAAGGCATCCCCCCTATTTTTTAATATTCTCTATACGTAAATTGTGATCTAAACTATATTTATCATATTATAAAAGCCTCTAAAAATCAAGTTATAGAGGCTTTTATACAGAAAGTTCATCTCTTAAAAAATTTTAAATCTTAAAAAATAAAATTATTCCCTTTGCACATAAAATAATGTTACAATATGAGCAGAAACAGTATCTCAATATAAAGAATTCAATTTTTTAATAATATCACTGCCTCCCGCAAAATGGGAAATAAACAGCACACAATTAAGGGGGAAAAATGGCCAATTATCTAGTGGATACTAATATCATAATTGCAAATCCATTTTTTTTAAGAGAGTTCAAAGAATGTACCGTACTGATTCCAATCTATGTTTTAGAGGAACTTGACAAGCTAAAATCCAGAGAGGGAAACAGTGGTTTCAGAGCCAGGCAGTTTCTTAGAAATTTCAAAGATATAGAGGAAAAAGGAAATCTTCTGCAAGGGATAGAGCTGAAAAACGGTGTTATTTTAAAAAGTACCCTTGAAAAACCGGCTATAGATCTTCCTGAAAATTTTGACGTCAGCTATGTAGACAACAAAATTCTTTCTATAATGTTGGCAGAGGCTCATAGAGATGATATTCTGCTCACAAATGATATAAGCATGAGAATCAAGGCATCATCTATGGGAATAAAATGCAGGCACCTAGATATGTCTGATAAGCATAAGTTAGATGACCTGTATAACGGAGTCTTAGAAATAAAGGTCAGTGAAGAGGATGTAAAAAAATTTTATTCTGAAAACGGCATAGAACCAAAAGAGCTTGGTATAGAGGTAATACACCCGAACCAGTTTTTCATCGGATACACCGACTATTCTTACAGTAAGATAATAGGAAGATACGACTCTGAAAAAGAAAAAATTGTAAAACTACACAATGAAGATTACACGGCCTTTGGTGTAAAAGCAAAAGATGTGAGGCAAAAATTTGCATTGGAGGCACTTCTAAACCCCAAAATACCTTTTGTGTCCATAACATCAAGACAGGGATGCGGTAAGACGCTCCTAGCTTTAGCAGCTGCTTTAGAACAGGTGATTGAGCAGAGTGTTTACAGCAAAGTTATTATTGGAAAAAACACCTCTCCCATAGATAAATGGAATTATCAGGGGTTCACCACAGGAGCCACCGAAGAGAAACTACTGACACATTTTGGGAACTATACAACAACACTAGAAAATCTTCAAAGTATTCGTGGCAAAAAAAGCCGAAGTGGGGCAGATACACTAAACGCCCTCATAAATCAGGATAAAATCGAAATACTAGATATCTCCTCTATACTCGGATCTAGCTTTATCAACAAAATAGTTATCATAGACGAAGCTCAGTCCTTTGATGCCCACGCCATAAGATCTATCATCACGAGAATCGGAGACAACTGTAAGCTCATCCTCATAGGAGACATCGCCCAGCAGACAATCTCTAGATTAGATCCTGATAAATCTGGACTTTATGTGGCTATTGAGTGGCTCAAAGAGATCCCTGAGACAGCTCATATAACCCTAGACAGAGTGCACAGAAGTACTTTTGTAGATAAGGCCAGCCGTATCTTCGACAAAAAAATGTTTGGATAATTTTTTAAAAAAAAAGAAGTTATTTATTGTATCCTAAATTCCCCTCTAACTATTGACTCTATTGTAAATATGTTATAATAAATTAACACGGGGGGGATTAATATGAAATATATTATTATAACAAATAACAGCAAGGTATATAATTTTTATAAAGAGACTGATGAAGTTATTCACTTGAAAGACGGTAACTTTTCAGAGGTGTTAAATCTTGTGAGGGAAAAAGTCCATGAGGGTCACATTCTTCTTTCAGATCCTATTTTTTCAAATATAGAGTGCTGTGAAAATCCATTTAAATCAATAGCCATCTCAGAAATTACCGATTTTAAAAATAAGGACTCAGTGAAACTCATGGAAGGTGCTGTGAAAATTTCAAAAAAAATTATCTGTTCACAAAACTATAAATCTCTACCGTCTGAATTACTTGAAGAATATCGTTTTATTGACCTCAACCTCATAAGAGACGGACTCAATGAGATTCGATAAAATAAGCAGATCATAAATTTAAACTGTTACTCTCAAATATAGCATTAAAAGTGACTTCTGCATTTTCAATAAAGAGAATGCAGAGGTCATTTTTAGAAAGGATTGTGATGAATGCAAAAAAATAACTATTATCAAAGAGCCTTTGAAAAGGTTGAGTTTAACTTTATACCTGTATATTATTTAAAAACTGGAAAAATATATGGTTACAAAATCATCAAAGATTTTTCAAAACTAGGATTCGAAGATAAAAATGAGATGTATGAGATGGTCTCAGAGGAAAATTATTTTGAATTTTTTCTACTGAAGATAAAAGAGAAAGCTATGAAACTAGCTAAGGAGAAAGGGTACCTCGATAAGAAACTTTTTTACACCTTGAGGGTAAACTACATAAAAGACAGTGAATTTCTCTTTGCCAGTATAGAGACAATGCTAAAAAAATATAATCTTAACAAAGAAAATTTATGCTTTGAGCTAAAAGGCTTTAAGTCCTGGAATGATGTGGAGGAACTCTTAGAGTATAGAGATGAAGGATATGATCTTTTGTTCAAGGAGACTTCAGACACCCCTATTAGCAGTAGCCTCATATCATATTCTGAACCGGATATGGTGGAAATAATGAATCTCGAGGAAAAAGATCTGATAAAATTTGTAAAAAAATACGGAGGTAAAATCATATACAAACTTCCAAATGATGACCCCTATGAAAAGAAGGAACTTCTCAAACTTGGGATAGATTTCATATATAAAAAATAAAATGGGCAGAATCAATATAAGCAGTAATGGGTGAAGTGGATTTGAGAATTTCAAATCCATTTTTTTATTTATGAGATTACTATCTGTTTCAGATGAAGGTATCAGTGATCTTTTTTGCCTAAAAAGCAGAAAGACTGTCACTAAAAACTTTGTAAACTTTCAAAAAAAAATAAGCTGAAAAATAACACAGGAATAAAAAATTATAATTCATAGAAAAAGCTCACAGAGATATCTGTGAGCTTTTTCTTTATATTTCACTATGAAAAGTTCTGCTTATAACCTCTTTTTGCTGTTCTTTGCTGAGAGAGTTGAAATTTACAGCATATCCAGAAACTCGTATAGTCAGATTTGGATATTTTTCCGGATGGAGCATCGCGTCCTCAAGCTTTTCTTTATCTAGTACATTTACATTGAGATGGTGTGCATTTTGGGAAAAATAACCGTCCAATATAGAGGTAAGAATCGTCTTCCTGTCCTCCTCTGTTTTACCCAGAGTTTTTGGTGGGATACTGAAGGTGCATGATATCCCGTCACGGCATGCATCATAAGGAATCTTTGCCACAGATGTAAGAGAGGCAAGTGCCCCTTTTTTCTCTCTATTATGCATCGGATTGGCTCCTGGAGCAAAGGGCTCACCTTTTTTTCTACCGTCTGGAGTTGAACCTGTCTTCTTACCATAAACCACATTGGAAGTTATTGTCAATATAGATAGAGCATGCACTGCACTTCTATAAGTTTCATGTTTTTTCAGATCTCCTATAAAATCTTCTGTTAGTTCTGCAGCTATAGAATCTACTCTGTCATCATTATTTCCAAATTTTGGAAAATCCCCCTCTACATTAAAATCTATAATCACACCTCTTTCGTCCTTCACCGGGGTCACCTTGGCATATTTTATAGCACTTAGTGAATCAGCTACAACTGACAGTCCGGCCATTCCAAAGGCCATAGACCTTTCTACCTCAGTGTCGTGAAGGGCCATTTGGGTCTTTTCATAGGCGTACTTATCATGCATAAAATGGATGATATTCATGGTATTTACATAGAGCTCGCAGAGCCACTCTCTATACAGTTTTAGCCTTTTTACCACATCATCATAATTCAAAGGCTTGCACTGAAACGGCTCCATCTCGGGACCTGTCTGTTTTCCTGAAACTTCATCTTTTCCGCCGTTTAGTGCCATAAGAAGTATTTTTGGCATATTGCATCTGGCCCCGAAATACTGCATCTGTTTACCTATCTTCATTGCAGACACACAGCAGGCGATGCCATAATCATCTCCGTATCTAGGTCTCATAAGGTCATCATTTTCATACTGTATAGAGTCGGTATCCATAGATACCTTAGCGCAGAACCGTTTGAACTTCACAGGAAGGGATTCTGACCAGAGTACCGTTATGTTTGGCTCAGGTGCCGGAGCCAAGGTATAGAGAGTGTTTAAAAATCTATAGGAACTTTTTGTAACCATTGTCCGACCGTCGACTCCGGTGCCACCTATAACTTCCGTTATCCAGTTGGGATCTCCAGCAAAAAGTTCGTTGTATTCTGGAGTCCTAAGCTGTCTTACCATCCTCAGCTTGAGTACGAAATCATCTATTATTTCTTGGGCAGATTCCTCTGTAAGAACTCCTTTCTCTATATCTCTCTGAAAATAAATATCCAGAAATGTACTTACCCTTCCCAATGACATAGCTGCACCATTTTGCTCTTTTACCGATGCAAGGTAGGCAAAATAAAGCCACTGGACAGCCTCTTTGGCATCTTTAGCCGGTTCTGAGATATCGTGTCCGTAAAGTTTTGCCATCTCCTTCATCTTTTTTAAAAAATCAATCTGTTTATAAAGCTCTTCTAAAAGACGTATGTTCTCTTCTGTCATCTTTTTTCGTCCGTATATGATTTTATCTTTTTTCTTTTCATCTAAGAGATGGTCCACGCCGTAAAGGGAAACTCTTCTATAATCCCCTATAATCCGACCTCGTCCGTAGGCATCTGGTAGTCCTGTTATTATCCCCGTACTCCTTGCTGTCTTCATGGCTTCGTTGTATACCCTGAACACACCATCATTATGGGTAGTTTTATATGCAAAATAGTCCTCTATCTTCTGGTCTAGCTCATAACCATAAGCTTCCACAGCCTGTCTTGTCATCTTTATCCCGCCAAATGGATTTACCCCTCTTTTCAGAGGCTTATCAGTCTGTATCCCTACTATTATCTCTCTGTCTTTATCTAGGTATCCTGCATCATAGGTAAGAAGTGAGGATACAGTATTTGTGTTTATATCCACCACGCCATTTCTTTCTAATTCAGTCCTTCTTAATCCTTCAAATTTTTCAAAAAGTTCCCTCGTCCTATCAGTTGGTCCGCTCAAGAACAATTCATCCCCATCATAGGGCGTATAATTTTTTTGTATAAAATCCCTTACATCAATTTCCTGCTGCCAAGTGCCTTTTTTAAAATCACTCCACGGATCAAATTTTTTCATTCATATCAACTCCATATTGTTTTTTATAAAAAATAAACCACCTGAACAAATAGACTCATTCAAGCAATCTATTCGCCCAGGCGGTCGGCTTTTAGCTCTGTAATCCCTGTGGGTTTATCCCACTATCCGCCAGTCATACAGAGTTTAATTATTTTTTTATGCAAAATATGAGATTCTAGCAGATCTCTTTTGTTTACATTATTGAATATGCTGAAACCTTAAATATCATCATAACAGTTCCCAAAACCAACAAATGAAATACATATCCGTTTTGCATAGCTTCCTCCACTTATTTAAACAACATCATCACTATTTACACACATAGTGCCAACAAATAGACCACAAATTTCACCTTTTAAATATTTTATCACATAATAATAAAAATTTCAATAGTTCCATGGAGGTGATGTAGCTTGTAATATTATTTTGCCTTCAGATAACCATAAATTGACCTTACCATATTTCCCGTAGCTCCCTTTGAAAAATAGTCCTTTGCCCCACTCAAAAAAGCCGTTCCTGCTATGTCTATGTGCATCCAAGGGATTCCTTCTGAAAATTCCTCTATAAACTTAGCAGCACTAGGAGCACTTCCCCATCTTCCACCTGAATTTTTAAGGTCAGCAATATCAGATTTTATAAGTTCTTTATAGTCATCGAATAAAGGCATCCTCCAGAGTTTTTCGCCGTATACCTCTCCTGATTTTTCAAGTTTACTATACATTGAATCATTATTACTAAATACCCCTGTTACTGTAGTTCCAAGAGCTACAACTATACCTCCTGTTAGGGTGGCTATATCTATTACCTCGCTCACTTTCTCTTTTCTTATTATATAAGTCACTGCATCTGCAAGGGTTAGCCTTCCTTCGGCATCTGTATTTGTTATCTCTATTGTCTTCCCTGCCATGCTCCCTATTACATCTCCAGGTCTGTATGCATTTCCACCTATAGAGTTTTCACAAGCAGCTATTACTCCAACTATATTTTTTTCTAGCTTCATCTTTGAGGCTGCAGACATAGCCCCTATAACCGTGGCAGCACCACCCATATCAGACTTCATCTCTAGCATACTGTCTGTAGGCTTCAGAGAAAGTCCTCCTGTATCATAGGTCAGTCCCTTTCCTACAAGTCCTGTTATTTTATCTGGATTTTTTTTGTCTCCAAAATATCTCATTACAATCAGTCTAGGTCTCTTTTCTGCAGCACGTGCTACTGCAAGAAGGGCTTCCATTCCGATTTCCCCGATCTCATACTCTTCAAATATCTCTACATCAAATCCGTATTCTGATCCGATGGTAGCAGCTTCCATTGCCAGGGTTTTAGGATAGATAACATTTGCAGGCTCATTTACAAGGTCTCTAGCTATATTTATAGCTTTTCCCAGGATTTCACCCTCTACAATGCTACCACCCGCCTCTGGGTCAAAATACTCTATAATAAGTGGCTCCCTTTCAATTTCTTTTGTTTTATATCTGTCAAATTTATAGTTTATGTGATATGTCGCCTCTGCTATGGCATCTATATTTTTAAGTTTTTCCTCTTCAGAACTCACTATTACCTCTCCTGAAGACCCAACTAGAGCCTTGTATAATGCTTTTATTATCGAATCTCTTGTAGCCTCTTTCTCTTTCCCGACTCCCACTAGAATCATGTTAATTAGGTTTCCGTACTGGATAAAGCTAGTCTCTAGTGTTTCTCCCATTTTCCCTCTAAATTTTTTTTCTTCAATAACTTTTCCCAAAAGCAGTTTATTTTCCTCAGATATAAAACTACAAATTTCCACCTTGTCTTCAAGATAAAGGATTACATTTTTAGAATATTTTTTTTTGAGCTCTCTCACAATTTTAAAATACATAATTTCTCTCTTTCTGTTAAATTATTTTTTACTATCAATTAATGTTATACACCCATTAACAAAAAATGGCAATTGTAACTTTCTTTAGTTTCAAAATTTAAAGCCTATTTAGGTTTCTGTATCTTGTTTTTATTACTATTTATTAATTTTTTTTACAATTTTTTTATACCATTTATTCTTGACTTTTTATGTGAAAAAAAGTATAATGCTCTTCGTTGTTAAGTATCACTTAATTTTTTCTAAAATTTTACACAGGAGGATATAGATGAACAAAAGTTTTTTAAATACGGTGGAGTGTGCTGAGGCTGTTGTCAAATTAGCCATCAAAAAATCTCACACCAAAGCTTCAAAGGTATTTCTGTTAGGTTTTATGGGAGGAATTTTCATTGGCCTTGCCTATGTTGCATACATAACAGTTTCCCAGACTCTAGGTGGAAATTTTGATCCAGGTTTTGCAAAATTTATAGGTGCCACAGTCTTTCCTGTTGGAATCATGCTTGTTCTTTTCGTAGGAGGGGACCTTTTCACCGGAAATAATCTTGCCTTCATCGCCTACTGTACAAAGGATGTTACAATAAAAGAGGTTCTGACAAACTGGGTCTCTGTATGGTTTGGTAATTTTACCGGAAGTGTCTTTATAGCCTGGGTTGCATTCATGGGAGGTATTTTCAAGAGTCCTACTATGCATGCTGCTACTGTAACCCTTGCCGAGCACAAAGTTCATCTCACATTTACAGAGGGGCTTTTCAGTGGATTTTTATGTAATATCGTAGTTGCCCTAGGAGTGTGGATGACATTTTCTGCTACTGATTCAATCGGTAAGATTTTTTCAGCCTGGTTTCCTATCATGATGTTTGCTCTTTCTGGATATCAGCATGTTGTTGCAAACATGTTTATCCTTTCCATAGCTAAAATGATAGATCCTGCAATTTATGGGGTAGGCACTGCAATTACCCACAACCTCCTCCCTGTAACAATAGGAAATCTCCTTTCAGGAGGGATCTTTATCCCTATTATCTACTATAATCTTTATTTAAAAAAAGAAAACCAGTAAGAAGACGCCTAAAGGCGTTTTTTTACTGGTTTTCTTTCTGATCCATAAACAAATCAACTTTAAAATCCGATTCTTAGTTCGCTAAGAAAAATATTACTACCCCTTAGCAAAGAAAGAACGAGTCTTTACTCTTCTTTTTTGAATCACAAAGACTCTCATCTAATCTCTTGTAGATACTGCTGAAAGTATCACTTTTTTGACTTTCAGCAATCCCTGAGTTTACCATTAAGTTTACAAAGCCTGTGTCCAAATTTAAAATACTTTTTTTTATTCTTCCTGCAATTTTTATTGCCTCATTTTCAACAGTCTCAGTCAATATGACTATAAACCTCTCATTATCTAAAACAAAAAATTGGTCTATTTCTCTTATGCTTTTATTTATCACCTTTGAAATATTTGATGAGATCTCCTCTATCCACAGCTCGGCAACAGTATTTTGCATCCTGTCTAGATTAGAAATTCTAAAAACCAAAAGTGAGAATGGTGTTGAGTATCTTTTATAACGTTCTATCTCTCTACAGACAGAGTTTTTGAGTTCATCCTTTTGGTTTGATCTATACTTACTCTCAAGCATCGAAAATTCCGACAATTTTTCTGCGATAACCTGAGTATTTTCATAAACATCAAATGTGTTCAGTCCCAAACTCAGAAGTTCCCTTATATCCCTTAAAAGTTTTATCCACTTTTCTTTGAACACACCCAACTTTTCACCATGAAGATGAAATATAAATATTGTCTTTTCCATATGAATTTGGTTTTCCAGCACAATATTAGATACCACCAGAATATCTTTATCTTCTAAAAAATTCTGAATATCTTCAAATCCTTCTACATTTTCATTCTTTTCAATAATCATAAAATCATCTGAAACTCTATTTGAAAAATAATTTTTTATTAAAGATCTTTTTATCTCAAATTCCATGGAATTTGAGATAAGTCCATAACTATCAGAGAAAACTTCATTGTCTTTACCAAACTTCACCACCGTAGTATTAAAAACCTCTGATGGTTCTGACAACACAAATAAAACATGCTTTAAAAACTCATTCAGACTTTCAGAGAAGATCAGTGCATTATTTATCTGGGATTTCATATACAAGCTCTTTTTTAAGAATATTTCTTCTTCAAGTAAGTTCTGCATATACAGATTAGATTTCATAAAATAATTAATTGTTTTAAGCTCACATCTTGTATTTAAAAATTCTCCGTTTTCATCATAGACGCTTATTCCATTTAAGACCGCCTCTATCACAACTCCATTTTTTTTTCTGAGTTTCAACATCACATTTTCTATGCGCCCATAATCTCTTAGAATAGGAAAACCTTCTTTTACAGATACTATGCTCTCTTCGAGCAAAAAATCCTTAAAATGTCTTCCTATAACCTCCTCTTCTCTGTATCCCATCTCTTGCAGCCAGTTATCATTAACATAGATTATGTTACCATTTTTTTCAAGCATCTGAAACATTGTGCTTTTAGGTTCTATGTACTTAGAATTATATTTTATAATTTTAGAGTCCAAAAGCTCACCTCTTACTTTCACAAAAAATTAAAAATAAATTAAAACAATAAACTTAATTCTGTTTACCAAATAGCTTTACGATTTATCTATACAGTAAATTTATTCTAAATAAAATCCATCTACCTTTTTTTATTTTTTAAATTCATTCACAAATAAAATTTTATAATAAAAAAACCTAGGTTTAACCTAGGTACAGTCATTCAATGGTGCGGAGGGGGAGACTTGAACTCCCACGTCGAAGACACTAGATCCTAAGTCTAGCGCGTCTGCCAATTCCGCCACCCCCGCATTGAGTGGTGCCGCTTATCGGAGTCGAACCAATCACCTACTGATTACAAGTCAGTTGCTCTACCAGATGAGCTAAAGCGGCATATTTTTGATTTAATGGCGGGAGTGACGAGACTCGAACTCGCGACCCCCGGCGTGACAGGCCGGTGCTCTAACCAACTGAGCTACACCCCCACTAATCATATCAAATTTTTATGGTGGTCGCAACAGGACTTGAACCTGTGACCCCCTGCTTGTAAGGCAGGTGCTCTCCCAACTGAGCTATGCGACCATATTTTGTTTGGTACCCCGTAGGAGAATTGAACTCCTGTCTTCAGAGTGAAAATCTGATGTCCTCACCACTGGACGAACGGGGCTTATTGGAGCGGGAAACCAGGGTCGAACTGGCGACATTCAGCTTGGAAGGCTGACGCTCTACCAACTGAGCTATTCCCGCATACTTAATGGTGCCGCTTATCGGAGTCGAACCAATCACCTACTGATTACAAGTCAGTTGCTCTACCAGATGAGCTAAAGCGGCATATTTTTGATTTAATGGCGGGAGTGACGAGACTCGAACTCGCGACCCCCGGCGTGACAGGCCGGTGCTCTAACCAACTGAGCTACACCCCCACTAATTATATCAAATTTTTATGGTGGTGAGAGAAGGATTCGAACCTTCGAAGGCAGAGCCGGCAGATTTACAGTCTGCTCCCTTTGGCCACTCGGGAATCTCACCAATTTTGGTACCCCGTAGGAGAATTGAACTCCTGTCTTCAGAGTGAAAATCTGATGTCCTCACCACTGGACGAACGGGGCTTATTAATATGGGGTGAACGACGGGGCTCGAACCCGCGACAACCAGTACCACAAACTGGCGCTCTACCAACTGAACTACGCTCACCACATGGAGCGGGAAACGAGGGTCGAACTCGCGACATTCAGCTTGGAAGGCTGACGCTCTACCAACTGAGCTATTCCCGCATACATTGTGCCCCTTAGGACAGGATTAATAATATCACAGTCAAAAAAGAATGTCAATATTTTTTTATTTTATATATTCAAATTTTTTTAAAAAAAAATAGACTGCTTTGATTATATATTTCACCTAATAAAATCTGCATAAACCATAAAAATTATTCATGACAAAATATAATCATTTTTTTATTTAACTGTTGATATTCAATTTTTTAAACTTTTATCTCTCTAAGTTTCTCCTAGACGATTTTTATTGAAAAATTTAAAATTATAGATATTTTAACCGTTTGAAATATATGGACATTTGAAAGATTTCATTCTAATATATATATATATATATATCAAGAAAAGGAGTGAGCACAAATGTTTAAAAAATCAAAAGATGAAAATTTTGACTATAAAAAAATTTTTAGGTATGAAAAAAAAACTGATTCATATATTATTGATATTTCAATTGATATATATGGGGATCTTTACAACGAGTGGGATTTCTCACCATTTAAAAGACGTGATTTAGACAGTGATCTTATAGAATATTTAGAAGAATCTTCCTTCGAAATCCCTATGAAACACGATCTTATCATAAACTTTTTTATGCCTGACGAGATGAAGGATGTGGAAAAAGAACATCGGAGTCTGATCGGTCTAAAAAATTACTTTAAGTATATGCTCTTTAGAACAGAAGCTGAGATAAGACAACATAATATCAGAGCCTTTAAGTATGCCTTAATCGGTGTAATCCTAGTATCCATATCTATATTTTTCCAGAATTATGTGAATAAAAATTTATACTATGAAATTCTACCTGAAGGTTTTTATGTAGGAGGATGGGTTTTCATATGGGAGATGTTTTCTATCATAGGGTTTCAAAACAGTGAGAGAAAACAAAAAATAAAAGAGTACAAAAGGCTCATTAGGTCAAAACTTGATTATATTTACTATAAGGATCCCTTTGAAAAATTTTAAAATATCGTGACATTTAGGCTATTTAACCGCTTACATTCCCTATTGGATATAGTTATAATTTGACATTTTTGGATTTTTGGGTTATTATGTTATTAGAACTTTTTTAGATAACAAAAAAAAAAGTGATTACAAGATAAATAATTTGTATTATTAGCAACCATAAATGTTGATATAAGGTCAGAATTTACCTTGTCGTATATTTTAACAAAAATAACAATTAAACATGTTGGAGAATCTAATAGGGGGATGAAGTTACAAATAAGACTACTCCAAGTGGCTGTTGTTTTTATTTAAATAGAAATTGTATGACGTAAAATTAATAACTTTTTATTTTAAAGTAAGATTTTGGGTTTAAAAAGGGGAGTTTTAATGATGGAAGTCAATTTGGTTAAGATGGCTCAAGATGGAGACCAAGAAGCAGTCGCTCAGATTTTTGACAAGTATAGGGGACTTGTCCTTATGAAGAGTAAAAATTATTTTCTAAATGGAGCAGACAGAGACGATCTATTGCAAGAAGGAATGATAGGCCTATTAAAGGCTATACGTGCTTATGACGATGGGAAGAACACCTCTTTCAACACATTTGCATCTCTTTGTATAAAGAGGCAGATAATAACAGCTATCAAAAATTCCAACTCAGGTAAGCATCGTATGCTAAATCTGGCTTCAAATGGATTTTATGAAGGTGAAGAGAGCAATGTATCCTACGAACGTAAATCTTTTAATTTTTACAATCCCGAAGAGATATTTTTGGGCAAAGAAAAATTAGAAGCTTTAAAAGAATATCTAAATGATAATTTAAGCAAAATGGAAAATGAGATCTTTGACTACATGTTATTGGGAAACAACTACATCGAGATCGCTGAAAAGACAGGCAGAAAAATAAAATCTGTTGACAATGCTATTCAAAGAATAAAAAAGAAAGTTAAAGGATTTTTAGAAGATTATGAACTTCTGAAAAGGTTAGATCTAGGGGACTTTTGATAGTCCCCATTTTTTTATTCTTCTACCCAGCTCTTTATTTCATTCACAACTCTTAAAGAGATCTCATCATAGTCCTGCTTACCTGGATATATTTTATTGAAAATTTCTGTTATATGTGGATCAAGCTTGGAGCCACCAGATACCAAAAATCTGATATTCCCACCAAACTCTCCATGAACTTTTTTAAATATTTTTCTGCTAAACTTTTCATTTTTTAATTTTTTATAAATTTTAAAAATAAATTTTGCTGCACTGTTAGAATTTATTTTACCCATTATCCCCTTGTGAAACATCTCCCAAAACCGAGGAACTCCTAATATTATTGTTATCTTGTGTTCTTTTAGGCTATCCTTTATCCCTTGAGAGGATATATCTTTTAGGAACACTATAGTAGACCCTTTCGAAAGAGGAAGAACTCCCACGCCAAACAGTGGAAATATATGATGCATAGGAAGAATTCCTAGAATAACGTCACTTGACCTAAACATATCGTATTTATCAAGACTTTCTATATTTAAAAGAATATTATCCATCGTCAGCATTACACCCTTTGGATTGCCAGTTGTCCCTGAGGTATAAAGTATAAGGGATACATCTTCCCTTTCAGGGGAATTAAGTGCATTTCCAGCTACTGGTGAATACTCTATATCCAGCAGGTCTACATTTACGAGTTTGATATCTACCCCGGTCATCTCACATGCTTTCATGGCAGCGGTTACAGTTTCATTTGAAACAAAAACATACTTTGGTTCTGAATCAATCAAGTAGTAGGAGAATTCTTCACCCTCGAAACTGGCATCAATACAAATACAAATTCCTGATTTGTTCCATATACCTAAAAATGTATACATGTATTAGGGTCTGTTTTCCATGAATATTATCGCCCTGTCACCCTTGCAAATATCAGCATCTTCTGTAATAAATCTAGCTGCTGATATGGTCTCGCTATAGGATAGCTTTTTCCCATCATATATAATTGCAGTCTTTTTAAAATCCTTTATAAACTCCACTTCATCTCCTTATATAATACGTTGTATAAATTACAAGAAATTATATCACAAAAGTGCACGAACGACAATTTCAAGAAAACACAACGTAACAATACAGTATGAAATCAACTGATTAAATACAATTCACAAGCAATTCAACAGTAAGATTATCATATAGGTGAAAAATAATTCTAATAATTTAAGATTCCCTTTTACAAATATAAAGATGCTGCCCTAGGGCAGCATCTTTAAGATTGTTCTATCCAATTTACTATGGTATCTTTTGTTTCTTTTATTATCTCCTCCACCTCTTTTTCAGCTGGGTTTACCGCTGGAAAGAAATGAAGTCTCATTTCCCCTCGCATAGGAAATGATCTCCCAAATGGCATCGCCTCATAGGCCCCACCTATACCAAAGGGAACTACAGGTATATTAAGCTCTTTTGCTAATATTGCAAAAGATTTTTTAAATTCCTGGACCTCTCCATCCCTTGTTCTTGCTCCCTCGGGAAAAATCACCAGATTTTTCCCGTCTTTTAAAACTTTTGCAGCTATTTGAAGAGTCTCTTTTAAGTTTTTATTTATATCTACAATTACAACATTACCTCTTTTTGCTAAAAACAACTTTAAGGGAGTTTTGAATTGAACCACTGTAGCTAGGTAATATGTTTTCTCAAGTTTTTTATTAGATAATGCCTGATTGAAGGCAAATCCATCAGCCAAACTTTGGTGATTCCCTGCAAAAATACAAGGAATATTTGGTATATTTTCCACACCTGTTTTTTCAAGCTTCAAATGAAATTTAAATATCGGAGCCGTCAGAAGTTTAAAAATTTTGCTGGCAGTAGCTGATTTAGGCAGATCCACCTCTATATCCTTGTTGAGAATAGTATTCCAGTTTATATCACCTTCATGGTATTTTCCACCCTTTTCCCTTATAAACTTGCACAGATCCTCTATACTTCCTATATTTACAAATTCATCTTCCTGTATCTCCACTCCAAAGGAATTTTCTATAAAGGATAATATTTCCACCAAATCTAGAGAGTCAAGTCCTAGATCAAGCTCTAAATGGGACTCTGGAGTTATATCTACTCCGTGGTTTTCTTTTAGATACTTTTCTATCTCCCTATATTCATTGCTCTGGAGTTCCTCTGATATTTTTTTACCCTCTTTTTCAGCTTCCTTTTCATCAGTTCCCTCTATGAGTTCAGCGAGCTTAAACCTTCTGAGCTTGCCTAGTTTTGTTTTAGGAAGCTCTTCTTTTACAATTTTTATCTCCAGAATCTTACGGTATTTTGGAGCATTGACATTATATTTGTCTATTATCTCCCATTTTAGGGTCTCTTTAATATTTGTTATATTAGCATCCTTTATGGCTTCAAAATCAGGATAAACTATTGCCACAAGGTGGTTGTTGTATTCTGTGACCGCCATCTCCTGTATCAGTGTGGCATTTTTCATTATCTCCATCTCTATATCTGCCGGGTTTATATTTTTACCATTTGACAGGACTATCATCTCTTTTTTTCTACCGATCAGGTACAGATGCCCGCCACGTAGCTCCCCTAGATCCCCGGTATGAAACCATCCTTCAGAATCTATCACCTCAGCAGTTGTTTCCGGTCTGTTGAGATAACCTTTCATCACATTGGGGCCACGTACCAATACCTCACCATCATCTGATATTTTTACCTCTACACCTGGTATGGGCACTCCCGCAGATCCCACTCTGGCATCTTTTGGATTATTGAAAGTAATTATAGGTGAGGTCTCAGTAAGCCCGTAACCCTCTAGCATTTTAAACCCTAGGATTGTCAAGTTATTCATTATCTCAGGGGCTAATTTCGCTCCTCCTGAAGCCATTATCCTCAAGCTTCCTCCGAAGGCATCATGCACTTTTTTGAATACTTTTTTTCTGAACCAGCTAAATTTTACCTTTTCGCAGACTCTGAAAAGATAAAGGGCGGCTTTATTGCTGTTTATCTTATTCATTATCCCTTTATGCAAAAGTTCCCAAAGTCTAGGAACCCCTATCATTATTGTTATTTTGTGTTTCTGAAGTGCTCCCCTTATGGTTTCTGAGGATACTTCGTCTAACATAACCACCATAGATCCGTTGTGAAACGGGGCAAAAAGATTTATAACCAGGGGAAACACATGGTGATAAGGGAGAAGGGCAAGAAACCTATCATTTTCGTCATAAAGCTTTATCTCCTTCAAAGCATCTAGATTAGACATAATATTTCCTATGGTTAACATTACTCCCTTGGGGTTACCAGTTGTTCCTGAGGTATAGAGGATTACTGCTGTCTCCTCTCTTTCCGGAGAATTTAAAACCCAGTTATCTGGCTGAAAATTTTCCGGTATACTTATATCCTCAAATTTTATTATCCCGACTGGAGAATCAGATAGCCTTTTGGCTTCTAAGGCTGTCTCGTAATTTTTCTCAGAAGTTAAAATGTACTTCGGGTCAGAATCAGAGAGAACGTATGCAAGTTCTTCAGAGTTATATCCTCCGTCTATGTTTATAGTTACTCCGCCATTTTCCCATATGGCAAATACAGAAAAGGCGATCTCAGGTCTGTTTTCTGAAAAGACAACTGCCCTCTTACCCTTTCCAAGATCTAAGAGCGTGGAATAATATTTGGCACCACGTATCAAATCTTTGTAAGTATATTCTTTATCTCTAAAAAATATGGCTGTCTTCCCGTAGTCCCTGACAAATTCCATATACCCCTCCTAAAAATCATCATAATTAAAATTTCTTTATAAATCTTAATACGCATTTAAACTGATTATCTTTTTTAAAGCCGGGAATTTATATTAAATTTAATCTCAAAATCTTTAAAGGTTATCTACAAGATACTCCAATTCCTTCTTGTCCTTTGCAGAAAGATCATATCCTGACTTTAGTTTTTTCAAAACCTCAGATTCACAGGCACTCATAGATTTCTCCAAAACTTTTATAAGCATTCTCACATAAAAATCCATATATTAAAACCTCCATTCTTTTGTTTGCTTTAGGCAGAATCATTGTAACATAAATTTTATGAAAAAATAATAGCGAGGGAAATTATCCACCCTCGCTATACTTTGGAAGAGATATTTTAAAAATACTTCCATGACCTTCTTCACTCTGAATTTCAAGCTCTCCTCCATGCAACTGAAGTATGTGTTTCACAAGAGATAAGCCTAACCCCACACCAGTTTTTTTTACTGTCCTCACATTGTCCTCTCTAAAAAAACGCTCTGTCACTCTTGAAATATTTTCTTTCTTTATCCCTATCCCACTGTCTTCTACCACTATCTTGACCAATTCTTCTGTTTTTTCTCCATACACCCATATAGAACCCCGTTCCCTGTTGTACTTGACAGAATTATTTATAAGATTCATTATTGCCTGTTTTAAGCTGTTACCGTCCCCCATAACAAGTGCATCCTCTATACTGCTAAAATCACATTTTAGATCGATCCCTTGGTCAATGGCTATTATCTCCATAATGTCACAGATCTCTTCTCCTAGCTTAGAAAGCTTAAGTGGTTCAAAAATCTCCTTTATCCTCTGGGGATTTTTGGTAAGAGTCAGAAGATCTCTGGTTATCCCTATCAGCCAATCCATCTCCTCTAAAACCCTTATGAGGGTCTCTTGATATTCCTCCTTCGTTCTGTCTTTAGACAACTCTATTTCTATCATACTTTTCATGGAGGTCATGGGTGTTTTCAGTTCATGACTTACATTAGAAGAGAACTCCTCCATCTTTTTAAAGGAATCCTCCATGCTATCGAGTGAATGATTAATGGTATTTATAAGAGTATCAATTTCATTGTTTCCGTATCTTTTATCAAATCTCAGAGACAGATCAGGGACCTTCTCTCCTTGGAGAGCCATTCCAAAATCATCAAGCTCTCTCAAGGCTGTAAAGATTTTCTCCATCGTAAAATTTATCATGCCTACAAAAAAAGCAATGAGTAATAGCATTGTCATTGCCATTATATAGCTAGAAAAATACTTTGTATTAGCTATATAGGATATATCCTTAGCGACGAGAAGTCTGCTCCCATCAGGAAAGAGACTATTTTTTGGAATTTCAGATATCATTAGATGATACCTTTTATTAGGTACAATCACTACATCCAAAACCTTTTTTTTAGAATCCGAAGCCTTTCTTATTATAACGGCAGCATCTTCTAGATTAAAAGATTCCATGAATATCCCGTTGTTATCTCTGTTAATTACAAGAAAAGACAGGTCTTTTCTAAAACCACCTATTTTTCTCTGAAAATCAACATCTCTATTTTCTAAAACAGAATTAAATTTTTTTACTTCTGTTATCAGCTCTTTGTCTATCTCATTTATAATCAAAAGGTGTATTGTGTGATTAAAAAGTAGTAAAATTGCCACTATAGCTACAACTGCCATAAGAGAACTTATAAGAAAAATCCTTCTTCTCAGTTTATCTTTAGAATAGACAATCTCTTTCATACTAAAAATTAAGCTTTTAATATGTATCCTACTCCTCTCACAGTATAGATCAATTTATCATCAAAATCCCTGTCTATCTTCTTTCTTAGGTGATTTATATATACATCCACCACATTGGTATCTGTTAGAAAATCTATATTCCATACTTTTTCTGCTATCATTGTCCTAGTGAGCACAAGGTTCTTGTTTCTGATAAAATATTCTAAGAGGGAAAACTCCTTTAAAGTGAGCTCTATATCTTTACCTCCCCTCTTTACCTCTCTGTTCAAAAGATTTACAGTTAGGCCCTTCGCCTCAATTATATTCTCCTTATCTTCAGAGTTTCTTCTCAGTACAGCCCTTATTCTAGCTAGAAGTTCTGCAAACACAAACGGTTTTGTCAGGTAGTCATCTGCCCCAGCATCTAGTCCCTCTATCCTGTCCTGCACCTGATCTTTAGCCGAAAGGAGTATTATATAAGCTGGATTTTTTTCCCTTCTCAGGATCCTGCATACCTCTAGACCATTTATTTTCGGTATCATCACATCTAGAATAACGAGATCATAATTGTTTATCGATGCTAAATAGACTGCATCTTCACCATTTTCCGTGATGTCAACCTTGTACCCAGCCTCTGTGAGTCCTTTTTTAAGATAGGTCAGAATATTTTGTTCGTCCTCAACAACCAGTATTTTCATAAAAAATCACCTTTCCCCCCAAAATAATATTTTCATTGTAATTTTTTCTAAATTTTAAAAAAATCCCCAGTTTTTAAAAATCCTTATACTTATTTTATACTAGTTTATAAGGAGTAGAACCCTTTCAGAAACTCCTTCAGACTGTAGAGGTCGTCTACACCGCACATCTCCCTAATAGAATGCATCGCCAGCATAGGAAGCCCCAAATCGGCAGAATCTATATCTATATGCCCGGCAGAAACAGGGCCTAAGGTGCTTCCCCCTCTTTCATCAGAATGATTTACAAAATATTGATAAGGAAGCTCATTACTATTGAATATACTTTTTACAACTGCACCGGAAAAAGCATCTGTTGTATAAGAGTGGGCAGCATTTATCTTTATAGCCGGTCCATTATTTAACATAGGCCTGTTGGTTATATCTGTTTTTTCTCCCTTGGCAGGGTGCACAGCATGAGCACCGTCTACAGACACCATGAAGGAACGGTACATAACCCTAAAAAATTCCTCTCTCCCTCCACTATCTAGGGAAAGTATAATCCTTTCCATTATGTTTAGAAGAAGGTTAGAATCTGCACCTTGCTTAGTTCTGCTGCCTATCTCTTCGTTATCAAAGCACGCCAGTACATTTATACCTGAGTGATCAGGGCATTCTAGCATAGATATTGCTCCTGCGTATGTAGATGCTAAATTATCTACCTTTCCACAGGATATAAACTCCTCATTCACACCAGTTAAGGTCCCCTTTGTGTATTCATAAAGAAAAAGCTCCATATCTAGGATCTCATCTTTTTCTATTCCATATTCCATGCTCAAAATATCTAGGATAAAATTTTCATTATTGATCTCTTGATTTATAAGTGCCGCTACAGGGAGCATATCACTCTGTTTAGATAACTTTACCCCTTCATTTACATTTCTATTCTGATGTATAGCAAGGTTTGGTATTACTAAAAGAGGCCTGTCTATATCCACTATAAGCACCTCAGGTTCTAGTGCATTTCCCCCTTTTACCATTATCCGACCTGCCATTGATAAGGGTCTGTCCATCCATGTATTCAGTATGGGCCCTCCGTAAACTTCCGTATTCAGCCTCAGATAATTTTTTTCCGATATTGAAACTGGCGAAGGTTTTATTTTAAATCCAGGGGTATCTGTATGATTAGTGGTGATTTTAAAAGTTCTCTCTCCTCCTCCTACTGAAAAAACAATTATAGTTGAATCATTCCTTTTTACGTAGTATTTCCCGCCCTGATCTATATCCCATTTATCAGTAAGTCCTAACTCTATGTATCCCTTTTCTATAAATAGTTCCTCTATACTCTTTACAACATGATAAACACTCTTTCCCCTATAGCTAAAATCAATGAACTCCTTTGCAAATTGCTTTTTCAAAATTTCTCCCCCTAATATCCTACAAAATTCAAAATAAATTTATATCTTCACATTTTTATATTTAAAATCTCTTTATAATAAGCAGTATATATCCAACTTTTTTATTTCATTAAAATATTTTTTATCTATTTTAATAATACTTTAATCTTTAAAAAAAAACAACTGTTTTCCTAATCGTTTTTCTCTATTTTTTTTATTTTTTCCTTGAGGAGATCCACACTGTTTTTTTTCTTAAAGAGTTCTCTTTCAGAAAATGAAAGCTGTCTAACGGATTTTTGTGTCAGTGCCCCTAAGGATATACCCAAAAGTTTTACCTTCATTGAATAATCAACCGATTCATTGATATTCTCCAGCGTATTCTCAAGTATTTCCCTTGAGTCCACAAAGTTTTCAAGAGTTTTAGATCTGGTGATTGTTCTTCTGTTTTCAAACCTTACTTTCAAGGTAAGGGTCTTACAAAGCAAACCCTTTCCCACTAATCTCTCATGTGTCTTATGAAAAATATTCTCTAACTCTCTCTTTATTTCAATCTCTGACTCTAAAGGATATTTAAATGTGCTTTCATTTCCAACTGAATGAACCCTTCTCTTGTAATCCACCTGTCTGTTGTCCTCACCTTTAGAAGAACAGTAAAGAAATTCTCCCCTGGATTTTCCGAAATAGGAAATAAGTTCATAGACTGAAAAATTATGCACATCACCAACCGTCAGGATATTTTTTTCTGCAAGAATTTCCTGGAATTTTTTTCCAACTCCAGGTATTATTTTTATATTTTTTTCACCTATAAATTTTACAAACTCTTTACTATCGTTGAATATATGATACCCTGCTGGTTTTTTTACATCACTGGCAATCTTTGCTGAAAGTTTGTTGTAACCTATTCCAACAGAGCAGGTTAAACCTGTATTTTCATATATGCCTCTTTGAAATCTCAGGGCAAAATATTCTTTAGATGGATATTTTTTTATAATCTCCGTTATATCCACATAGCCCTCATCTGAGGCGATGAATTCAACTTTATCAGTAAGTTTAAGAACAAGATTTTTTATTTTACTAGATATTTCTAGGTATTTTCCCATAGAGACCGGAACAACTACTAGATTTGGGCATAGTTTTCTAGCCTCCATCACAGACATAGCGGATCTCACTCCAAATTTCCTGGCCTCATAGCTGGCAGTAGTTATAACAGTCCCCCCTACAACCATAGGCTTCCCCTTGAGGGATGGATTATCCCTTATCTCTACCGAAGCATAAAATGCATCCATATCATAATGAAGTATAGTTCTTTCTTTCATACCATATCAGCCCTTTAAAAATATTCTCATTGCATTTTATCATAATTAAACGGAAACATTATTTAATTTCCTCATAAATCTACTATAGCCATATATAAATTTATAAGTATCAAAAGTAAAAACAAAGTAAATTTACAAATAAAATTGCATTTTAAGAGGATTAATAATAAGATATAGTATAGGACTTTATTCAGGGAAGGAAATTAATATGACTTTGAAACTATTAGATCGAAAATCAAATGAGAGCAACAGAAATTACGTGTACAGAGTTCTCTTGGATAATATAATGAGGCTTAATCTTGAGCCTGGAGAAGGGGTCAGCGAAATAGAGATATCAAAATTGTTAAATGTGAGTAGAACCCCAGTCAGAGAGGCATTTATAAAATTATCTGAAGAGCGTCTTATAGATGTCTATCCACAAAAGGGAAGTTTCATTTCGCATATTGATCTTGATCTAGTCCACGAAGGAATATTTATGAGAAGGATAATCGAAAGAGAGGTGCTTCTAGAAGCTATTAGAGATTTTCCAAAAGAAGATTTAATAGAACTGAAAAAAACATTACATTTTCAAAAAGCTATAGCAGAATTTGATATTGATTTCAAAGAATTTTTTAAACTTGACAATCTATTTCATGAAATAATTTTTCGGGGCTGTAAAAAAGAGAGAATCTGGGAATCCATACAGAATATGAATGTCCACTATAATAGACTGAGATATTTAGATGTTTTAGAGCAAACCAGCATAGATAGAGTTATAAAGCAGCATCAGAGTATTATTGAACATATCGAAAATAAAGATGATGTCGGTATCGACTATCTTTTAGGGGCCCACCTTACCAACATAGTCCCAAAATTAGATTATTTTTCAAAAAAATATCCTGATTATTTTAAGAAATAATGTTTTAAAATGTTGCCCGCAAACGGGCAACATTTTTTTAGGCAAAAAACAACATGAAAAATGGTACTGTTACAAGACTTACCACAATGGAAAGGGACACTAAATTAGTAGCTAATTTTATATCTCCTCCGCTAATCAGGGTGAATGTCAAGATATTATTCCCTATAGGGGCAAGTCCTGCAAGAAAAAGAATATTCCTGTCTATCTCGTTAAAGCCTAGAATCTTACTCAAAACTGATCCTATTATCAGACAAAATATAAGTTTAACCCCTATTATTATACACCCTAATCTTGCATTCTCAAGTCCAGGTTCAAAACATATCCCGAGGGCTAGCATAATTAAAGGTCCCATAAGTTTTGAGATTTGCTCTAAAGTAATTTTTATGGATATTGGTGTATCAATATTAAAAAGATTAAAAATAATTCCAACAATTAAAGATACAATGAGGGGAGTTTTGACTATGTTTAAAAGATTTACAAACTTACTCTTGTTATTTTTACTTTCAAAAGTAAATGCATAAAATACTATTGATGACATCATCACTATATTCCCTATGTCAAAAAGTGAAATTCTAAATATCTCTTTTTCTCCATAAAAAGCTGTATAAAATGGAAAAATAAAACTCATGTTAAGTATCATCAAAGACCCTATAAAAATATTTTTTTCATAAAAATTCAATCTCAAGAATTTATATAGATAATTCCCAAGAGCATACATTATCAAATGCATAATCACTGCTGAAAGAGGATAAAATAAAAGTTGTAACGATATTTTAACCTGAGATATGGAAAGAAATACAACTGCTGGCAGTATGATATAAAACACTATCTTCAAAAGTGCTTCTCCATCCTCTTTTTTTATAAAATTAAATCTTTTCAACACAAATCCTATAAACAAAAAAAATACAATAGGCATTATTTTTAGACTTAAAATTTCAAACACAATTGCCCCCTATAAAGTTAAAGCTGCTGAATAATACAGCAGCTTCAATCTTACTTATTTACACTCCTGAATAGGCTGCGAATCCTCCATCTACAGGAATAACAGTACCGTTTACAAATCCTGACGCTCCGTCGTCAACAAGCCATAGTAAAGTTCCCAAAAGTTCCTCAGGGGTTCCAAATCTTCCCATGGGAGTCTGAGAAATTATCTTGTCGGCTCTAGGAGTATAATTTCCTTCTTCATCCCTCAGAAGTTTAGCATTCTGATTTGTTTCAAAGAATCCAGGGGCGATTGCGTTTACTCTTATTCCCGTTCTTGAGAAATGAACTGCCAGCCACTGAGTAAAGTTTGATATTGCCGCTTTTGCCCCAGAATAAGCAGGTATTTTAGTCAGAGGAGCAAAGGCATTCATAGATGATACATTTACAATCCCTGCACTCTTTTTGTTTACCATATCTTTTCCGAAAACCTGTGTTGGAAGAAGAGTTCCTATAAAGTTTAGATTAAATACAAATTGTATACCCTCAGGGTCTAGATCAAAGAATGTAGTTAGCTCTTTTACATCTAAATCTCCTGTTTCAAAATACTCTTTTGTTGTAGTTCCCTTAGGATGATTACCTCCTGCACCATTTATTAGAATATCACAGGTTCCAAATTTTTCTTCTATGATTTTTCTGGCTGCTTCTAAGCTTTCAATTTTCAAAACATTGGCTGCAACGCCTATAGCTGTTCCTCCATCTTTCTTTATATCTTCTGCCACTTTTTTGGCAGCCTCCTCATTTAGATCGAGGATAGCTACTTTTGCTCCGCAGCTTGCCAGTGCTTCTGCAAAGGCTTTGCAAAGAACTCCCCCTCCTCCGGTTACTACCGCTACCTTATCTTTCAAATCTATATTAAAAGGTACTTTCATCTTATCCTCCTATTTATCTAGTTTTTCAAGTGTTTCCCATATGCCGTTTATATAGGTGGCACCTAGTGCCCTGTCATAGAGCCCATAGCCAGGCTTACCGGTTTCTCCCCATATCATTCTTCCATGATCGGGCCTTATATATCCCTCAAATCCGGTTTCATAATAAGCCTTTAAGATTTCTACCATGTCAAGGTCCCCACATTTAGAAAGATGAGCCGCCTCTTCAAAGCTTCCCTCCTCGGGACGTTTTACATTTCTTATATGAGCAAAATGGATTCTTTTTCCGAACTCTCTTATCATTGCAGGTATATCATTTTTCCCGGTAGCTCCTAGAGATCCGCTGCAGTGGGTGAGACCATTATATGGAGAATCCACAAGACTTAAAAATCTTCTCAAATTATCTGACGTTGTTATTATTCTTGGGAGTCCAAAAATTGACCAAGGTGGGTCATCCGGATGTATCGCCATTTTTACCCTCACTTCTTCTGCTACCGCTATAATCTCTTTTAAGAAATACTGAAGATTATTCCATAAGTCTTCCTCAGTAAAATCTTTATATTGGTCCAGTAAATGACCTAATCCGCCCTGTCCGTAGCTTGTATCCCATCCTGGAAGAGATAATTCTCCTGATTTTGGATTCATCTTATCTACATCACTCTTATAATAGACAAGCGCACTAGAACCATCTTCAAGTTTGTAGTCTAGATTCGATCTTGTCCAGTCAAACACCGGCATAAAGTTATAGCAAATACACTTTACTCCTGCCTGCGCAAGATTTCTGATATTAGTCTTATAATTTTCTATATATTTGTCCCTGGTAGGAAGACCTAGCTTAATATCCTCATGTACAGGTACACTTTCGATAACTTCCATTTCAAGTCCTGCATCATTTATAGTCTTTTTTAGTGCCATTATTCTTTCCAATGGCCACACTTCTCCTACAGGGATATCATATATTGCAGTTACCACTCCTGTCATTCCAGGTATTTGTCTAATCTTTTCAAGGGTTACAGGGTCATCTTTCCCATACCATCTAAATGTCATTTTCATTGTTTATCTCCTCTTTACAAATTATATACTAGTACACAAGTTATCTTGATATATGTAAAGAGTCATTTTTAAATGACTCTTTACATAATTTTATATTCGGGGGTTCAATCACATGATTTTTATCAAAACATCGAAGGGTTTATAAGTTTAGGTATTCCAACTGTTATCTGTGGGAAAAATGCCATAAAGAATAGCACCACTATAGCCATTAGGAAAAATGGGAGAACTCCCTTGAATGACCGCTCTATTGTAAGATCTGATATAGAGCCTGCAATCAAAAGACACAATCCATATGGCGGTGTCACAAGCCCAAGGGCAAGAGTCATCACGATAATAACTCCCAAATGAGTGGGATCTACACCCAAAGCAAGAGCCGCTGGTAAAATTACCGGCACAAACAGTATCATAGCTGGCACAGCATCCATAAATGTTCCTATGAACAGGAAGAACATTACCACAACAAACATAAACGTAGTAGCTCCCCCAGGCATCCCCAAGAAAAACTCCGCGGCCTTAGTTGATACATTGTAGTACCCCAGAAGTTCTCCTAAAGCATTTGCAGTGCAAAGGGCAAATAACGAAAGTGAACTGAGTTTTAGAGTCTCTATTATTATATGAGGTAAGTCCCTTACCTTGATAGTCTTATAGTAAAACATTCCGATCACCAATGCATATACACAGGCAAAGGCCGCTGCTTCTGTTGGCGTGTAGGCCCCAGAAATAATTCCGCCTATTATGATGACCGGTGTTAGTAAAGCAAGGAAACTCTCTTTAAATAATCCAAGAACATGTTTCAAAGGTGCTTTTTCCTCTTTGCCATAGTCATTTTTCAAACTCGCAAAGTAGACTATCGCCATCATTGATATTCCTAATATAACTCCAGGTAGTAAGCCCACAAAAAACAAGGCTCCTGTGGATACATTTGCTATCCCCGCATAAACAACCATTGTTATGCTCGGAGGAATGATACTTCCCAGAGTAGAGGATGCTGCAGTTACCCCTACGGAAATCTCTTTATCATAGCCATTATCTTCCATCTGTGGAATAAGAATTTTACCGACTCCTGCTGTATCAGCCTGAGAAGATCCTGATACTCCGGCAAATATCATAGACACCAGTATATTTGCATGTGCCAGTCCTCCTCTTATATGCCCAACTAGGGCTATACAGAGATCTATTAGCCTTTTGGAGATAGAGCCATGATTCATCAGGTTTGCTGCAAGTATAAACAGAGGTACTGCTAATAATACAAAAGACCCAAGGCCTGTAAACATCTTCATGAATACCACTATACCACTTAGACCTGGTATTAGCATTACTCCTGTAAAAGCTACTATTCCAATAACGAATGAGATAGGAACTCCAACTGCTATAAGTCCTAAAAATATCACTATTAATGTTATCTGAGTCATTATTTTACACCCCCTGTTTCTACCTTAGTTGCCTCTTTACCCATGAGCTCTCTTATATGTCCCATAATGTGATCAATGCTGTAGACCGTAGATGTAAAGCCTAATAGAGGAACACAAAGCCAAGTATATCCCATTTTAACTTCTGGTAAACTGATCCATTTGTAATTCCAGAATTTTTTAGTAATAATAACTCCATAATAGAGAATAGCTACCGAAAAAAGTAGAACCATTATCGAAATAAAGATTTTTAAAATTATTTTATTCTTCCCGTTTAATTTATCCAATACACTTGTAAAGGCAAAGTGCTGATTTTCATAGGCCATTACTCCTGCACCCATAAATACTGCCCAGGTAAAGGCATACTCACTAACTTCCCCAGTCCATGTTACCATTATCCCTGCATATCTACAGAAAACTTGTATTACTATTGCTATAAAAAATATACTTATACAAGCAACCCCAACTCCTAGCTGGATTTTTTGAATCTCTTTTGATAGTTTTGCTATCATAATCATGTTCCCCCTCTGTAAAAACCGGGGGCCATTTTTCAATAGCCCTCAGGTTCCCTATACTACTATTTTCTTGTTAATTCCAATAAATCTTCCAAACCGTTTTTCTTAGCGTATTCGTCTTGAATAGGTTTAGCAATTGCTTTAAAAGCTTTAAGATTAACCTCGTTTATCTCTCCACCGTCAGCTAGTATCTTAGCCTTTGATTCATCGAGCATTTTGTACGTTACCGCTCTTTCTTCTGCTACTGAAGCTTTTGCTGCTTCTAAAATCCATTTTTGCTGTTCAGGTGTATATTTATCGAAATTATGACCGTTCATAAGAAGAAGTCTAGTTGTGTAGTCATGAGCCGTAAGTGAAGTATATTTACCATTTGGAGTTTTATGGTGCTCTTTTAGCATCATGTTGGTATGATCATTTTCAGCTGCATCTGCTGTACCTGTGTTTAGAGCCTGGTACAACTCTTGCCATCCCACAGAGATAGGATTAGCTCCTGTTTTCTTCCAAAAGGCCTGTTGTACTGGAGAACCCTGTGCTCTGATATTAAGCCCCTTAGCGTCTGACGGCTCATAAATTGGCTTTTTACCATAATAGTTTCTTACTCCTGATGAGTAGTACCCCACTACTTTAAAGTCATTATTTGTTTTTTCAGTAATTATATCCTTCATCTTGTCTCCAAACTCTCCGTCAATTACACTTTCCCAGTGATCAAAACTATCAAAGAGATAAAGAAGTGAAAGAATCTCAAATTCCTTTACTCCAGTTCCTGACATAAATCCTGGTGAAGCCACAACCATATCTACAGAATCAGTAGTCAGTTTCATAGCCAGTTCAGATTCATTTGTCCCGAGAGTCCCAGGGAAAACTTCCGCTTTCATTGTTCCTCCTGATAACCTCTCTAATTCACTTGCAAATTTATTAAGTCCGTATTGGTATGGATTATCAAGAGATGTCTGATTGTGTGCCACTCTCAGCGTTATGGGCTGCTGTACCCCAGTTTCAGATTTTTCCTTAGATCCGCACCCTGCAAAACCTAAAGCTAAGGCAAGTGATAATATCCCCAGTATTTTTTTCATTTTTATTTCCTCCTTTTTTTTATTAAAGGCTATAGCCTTTTAAAAAGATTATTTACATAGATATTATTTTATTCCAAATATCTTCCACAACTGGAATGCCGTTTTCAATGTTGTCTTTCCTTGTTCTCATCTCCATTTCCCCTGGATAGAATATTTGACCATTGGGGTCAGAGGCTTCTGAAGCTTTTATGCTTTCTAATACTTCATTGATAATATCATCTGTCATATTTATACTGTTCATCTGAGATGGATCTATCGCAATTAATACTTGAGATAGTCCATATTCATCTTCACAATTTTTCCCTATAGATGTTACTGAGTTACCACCAGATAATACTGCTGCAATTAGGTCAAGGGCAATTGACATCCCAGATCCTTTCCAGAATCCCATTGGTAATACCCTCCACGTTTTTTCTATTTCTACAGGATCTGTCGAAATTTTTCCTTCAGTGTCAAATCCTCCAGCTACAGGGAGCTGCTTTCCTTCTATCTTCGTCTGCTCTATTTTTCCGTAAGAAAACTGAGCCATGGCACAATCTATTACTACGTGCTCCTTGTTGCTTCTCGGGATGGCCATTACAAATGGATTATTCCCTATATTTCTCTCTTTTGTGCCCCAAGCTGGCATATTAGGCATGGTATTGGTCCAGCAAATGCCTATCATACCCGCATCTGCAGCCTGCCATCCAAATGTTCCACCTCTCATCCAGTGGTTTGTATTTTTGATTGCTACTATTCCTATTCCATTTTCTCTGGCTAATTCTATCGCTCTATTCATGGCATCCTGTGCATTTGTATTTCCCATTGCTAGATTTCCATTCCATCTTTCAAAAGAACCTATACTTGCCTCCACAGTTGGTTTGGCATCTATTTTGATATAGCCCTTATCGATGTAGGATATTACTCTTGGAAATCTGTTTACCCCATGAGAGTATATCCCATCTAAACTATTGTCAGCAAATAATCTTGCACTCCTGTTTGCAGTCTCAATATCGTATCCTTTTTTTACCAGTATTCTTTCAAATTCTTTTACCATGTTATCATATTTTACTCTAAGCATTATTTCATTCCCTCCCTGTATTCTTTAAGTAGTTCATCTGTTATTTTCACTGTATTCATAGACTGTGCAAAACTTGCCTCACTCTTTTTCTTCCCAATGAGTTCATTCACTATTGCCTGCTGAAAAGGCATTGCTGCATGTTCAGGTTCTTCAAATTCGAAGGTTTCAACTTTTCCATTTATCTCCAAGGTAAACCTCTTCGCCGATAGTCCATCATAGGTAATTCTTCCCTTCTCTCCCACTATCTGGACTTCATTTATATTTTTGTCTGCAACATAGCACCAGGTTCCCGCTCCTACGATACCATTTTTAAATTTGAATGTAGCAACTACAGTGTCATCAACCTTATAATATCCACCTTTGTTTTCTACAAATCCTTTCATTGTCTCTATTTCTCCAAAATACATGATGAGACAGTCTAGTACATGCACTCCCATGTCTAGAAACTTACCTCCTCCAGAAATTTCAGGTATTACTCTCCAAGGGAGTCTGTCTTTATCTAGTTCACTTTCTTCTACAGGCATGATTTGGGTCACATATACATGTCTGATATCTCCTAGTACTTTTTTATCCAGAAGTTCCTTTATTTTTAGGAATTTTTCCACACCCCTTCTGTAAAATGCCACATAAACCGGTATTTTAAGTTCTTCAGAAAGGGCTTTTATTTCCAAGCAGTCCTCATAATTTGTGGCAATTGGTTTTTCCACATAGGGGATCTTTCCTGCTTTTAATATTTTTATAGCATATTCATGATGAAATTTCGGTGGAGTTGCTACATATACAGCGTTTATGTCTCTGTCCTTTAGCATTTCCTCTACGCTTTTATAAATTTTTTCTACATTATGTCTCTTAGCATAGTCTTTGGCCTGGTCAAAATCTAAATTGTATACCCCTATAAGTTTCGACCCTTGAGATTTATAGAGCCCCGGTCCACTTTTTACCTCGGTAACTGCACCGGTACCGATCATTCCCCATCTCACTTCATCTAGCATTGGTCAACCCCCTATAAAATATCTTTGTTTATTTTAATAACAATTTTTCTTATTTTTGATACTCCTCCATCGTTGCAGGCTGGCCTGTGAACAATGTGTGGAAAAAATACCGCAAAGGTTCCTGGAGTCATTATCATCTCAGATTCTCCATGACACTCTTCATAAAAAAGTATGTCTCTTTCTTCATTATAGTCACCTATAGGCTTGTTTTTACCAGTGTCCACTGCAAATCCGATTCTTTCTCTTCCTGAGACCAAACACTGTACATCTATATATTTTCTGTGAACTTCAGGCTTTTTATCCTCCCTAGGAGCTGTCTCCAGGTCTAGAACCTGTACATACATATCTTTCCCTTGGAGTTCATAAACTCCAGCTTTTTTATTTACAAGATCTGTCTCTTTGAGGTATCTCACTGCTCTTTGTATGGCCTCTGGATATATACTCATGTCCCCAGGATTTTCTATATTTCCATAAATCATTTTTTCACTCCCTGCCTATAAAGTAACTACAATTTTACAAACTTTACTAGGATCATTTTCTATAAGATCAAACACCCCTTGAATGTCCTCTATTTTAAATCTATGTGATATAAGTTTACCTGCATTTACTTTCTTTTTTTCAAACCATTCTATCACTTCAGGAAATTTATTGGCGTGAAGTCTAGAACCTTTTACTTCTAATCCCTTTTTAGTTATGTTCAACTGGGCTATTTTAGAAGGCTCTGCGTGGAATCCTAGTAGAACAACTCTTCCCGCAGGAGATGCTACAAGAACCGCCTGTTCAAAGGTCTGTGGAATACATACTGCATCAATTACCACATTGGCTCCCTCACCACCTGTAAAATTTTCAACTACTTTAAAAACATCCTCTTTTGCCGGACTAAATACATAATCTGCCCCAAAACTCTTGGCAATCTCTAGCCTGTATTCATTAAAATCCGATATCATACATCTTGCACCTTTTAATTTTGCCACCTGTAAAATACCTAGTCCTATAGGACCTGCCCCCATTATAAATACCGTGTCTCCCTCTCTGATATCTCCTTTGGAAGTAGACTGAGCTGCTATTGTGAAAGGCTCTATTAGGGCACCCTCTTCCCAAGATATTTCAGGATCAAACTTAAATGCTCTGTCCTCTTTTACCACTATGTATTCCTGCATCCCGCCGTCTGTATGCACTCCGCTTACTTCTAGGGACTGGCATACGTTTGTATTTCCTGTCCTGCATGCGTAGCACTCTCCACAGCTTGTCACTGGATCGATAGCTACTCTGTCTCCTATTTTTACCTTTGTAACACTATCTCCTATCCCCACTACTTCTCCTGAAAATTCATGTCCTATCACCCTAGGATATGTTGCCAGGGGATTGGTTCCGTGATAGATATGTATGTCCGATCCGCATATCCCCACAGCCTTTATTTTTACAAGAACATCATTTTTACTTTTCAGTTCCGGTTTTTCCCTTTCCAAGAACTCTAATTTTTTAGCTTCTGTCACACACAAAGCTTTCATCAAATTTCCTCCTAATTATATTTAAAGTTTAAAATATCATTTTTCTTTCATCTGCCACACTTGTATACTACTGTGCTTTTTCTCGAATGTCAAATTTTTTTTGAACTTTTTATGGTGTTAGAGTGCTCTTTTCGCACTATTTAGTTGAATATAGTTATTCAAGGAGTTATTTTTTATAAAAAAAATCTTTAATTCACTTTTCAAAATAAAAATATAGTAGTATACTTGTATGAGAAATGTTTTTTTATTTTTAAAAAATTTAGAAAATAATATGAGGAGTATATTATGGATCTCATCAGAAAAGAGAAGAAAAAAAATGAAAATAACAGAGAATTCGTCTACAGGGTCCTAAAAGAAAATATTTTAGAACTTCACCTAAAACCAGGAGAAGGATTAAGCGAAACTGAAGTTGCAGGAATTTTAAACGTCAGCAGAACCCCTATAAGGGAGGCTTTCATAAAATTATCCCAGGAGGGACTTATGAACATCTATCCTCAAAGAGGTTCCTTTGTTTCACATATTGAATTAGACCTGGTGCAGGAAGGAATCTTCGCAAGAGAGATAATGGAAAGGGAAGTTTTAAAACTTGCGTGTAAAGATTTTCCTGTGGATACCCTTGAAGAGGTAAAAAAACTTTATGAATTTCAGAAAATAATCGTAGAGTTAAGTTCTGACCCCATGGAATTTTATAAGTTAGACAATAGCTTTCACAAACTTATATTTGAAGGGTGTAAAAAAAACAGGATCTGGACTTTGATAGAGCAGCTGAATACCCACTATAACCGTCTTAGGGTAATTGATGCCATAGAAAAAATAAGTACAGAAACTATTTTGGAACATCACAAAACCATAATCGAAATAATTGAAAACCGTTCTGTAGAAAAAGTCGATAAGATTATCAATGAGCACCTAAAAAATGTTCTTCCAAAACTTGAGATACTCCATAAAAAATACCCAGGATACTTCCAGTAAAAATTTTTATGCATAATATAATAAGGAGAAGTTCTAATGTATCTAACAGATTATCATATACACACAAACTGGTCACACGATGGAAGAGACAGCATGGAAAAAATAACAGAGTCAGCCATAGATAAAAATGTTCAAGAGATCTGTTTTACAGATCATTTTGAATTGACCGAAGACAGGGATAAGATAGACTATTCAAACTATTTATTGGAATATAAAAAAATCAAAAAAAAATATCATGGCAAGATCGAATTGAGATTAGGGATAGAACTTGGAATTTTAAATGACAGGTTGGATGGATTTTCAAAAGTTGTAAACAGCTTCCCCTTTGACTATGTCCTGGCTTCAACTCACAGGGTGGATAATATCAGCCCTTCCCTGCCAGAATATTTTGATGGAATCGACAGATTAGAATCTTATCTAAAATACTTCAAATACATGCACGAAAGCATCAGACAATTTGATGATTTTGATTGCTGGGCTCATCTAGACTACATAATCAGATACGGTTCTTTTGAAAAAAAGGGATTCAGATATTTTGAACTCCAGGATATTTTGGATGAAATATTGAAAACTCTAATCTCAAAGGGAAAAGGGATAGAGATAAACAGTTCCTATAGATTGAAAAACAAGAAAGAGTTCCATCCTAGCAGAGAAATATTGAAAAGATATTTCGAGTTAGGTGGGGAGATCATCTCTTTCGGATCTGATGCCCATAGAAAAGAAAACATAGCTATTTATTGTAAAGAAGCCAGAGAACTTCTTTCTTCTCTCGATCAAAATTACCTCAGCATATTTAAAAACAGAAAAGTTGATTTTATAAAAATATGATCTATAAAATACCAGTAGGCCAAAATTAATACGGGCTCCCCTTCAAACTCTTTATAAAAAAAAAGGCTAATCCCAAGGATTAAGCCTCTTTTTATTTTTTTGAATTTAGCTTACTTGCAATTCTGGATACTTCCCATTTGTATTTTTGTCTTAATATCATTTCTTAATAAGAGATTAATTTCCTTCCTGAAAATTTTAATCAAAAATATTTTTTATCTGAAAATACCCATATATTTCCAGCTTATAATTGATTTCCACTGAGTATTATTTTTATTTTAACCTTGACAAAACTGTAGAAAAAAACTAAAATCTTGTTAAACGTATTTATGTTTTTAATTCGCATATATGAACAAGGAGGAGAAATGAAAAAATTTGAAATATTAAAAAAAATCAAAGATGTAGGTGTCGTTGCTGTTATTAGAGGAGAAAATCTTGAAGAGGCTATCAATACTTCAAAGGCCTGTATAGAGGGCGGCATCCCAGCTGTTGAGGTAACTTACACAGTTCCAGGGGCTAGCGAAGTTATAAAAGAACTAAAGAAAACAATCCCTTCGGAAAAACTCCTTGTAGGGGCCGGAAGTGTTCTAGACCCTGAGACTGCAAGAATTGCGATATTGGCAGGAGCTGAATATATCGTCTCACCTGGATTCAGCGAAGCTACTGCAAGATTATGCAACAGATATCAGGTGCCGTATATGCCAGGTTGCATGACCATAACAGAGATTATTACAGCTATGGAAGCAGGGTGTGACATAATCAAGATGTTCCCTGGAAGTGCCTTCGGACCTTCATTTGTAAAGGCGGTAAAAGCCCCTCTGCCACAGGTAAACATAATGCCAACAGGAGGAGTTAGTCTGGAAAATGTAGACCAGTGGATAAAAAACGGAGTTATTGCAGTGGGGGTAGGCGGGCAGCTTACTAGCGGGTCCTTCCAAGAGATCGTTGCAAAATCAAAAGAGTTCGTTGAAAAAGTAAAATTATCTAGAGAAGAGGTGAAATAATAAAATGAAAAAGAAGGTCGTTACCTTAGGAGAGATCCTTTTGAGACTTTCCCCTCCTGGAAACCAAAGATTTATAAATTCCACAACATTCCAAATAAATTATGGAGGTGCAGAGATAAATGTAGCTGTGGATCTTGCCAACCTTGGTGTTGACACGAGGCTTGTTACAAAGGCCCCTGCGAATGAGCTAGGAGATGCTGCTCTGCGTCATGCTAAAAGTTACGGAGTTGATACCTCTTTTGTCGCAAGGGGCGGAGAAAAAATAGGTACATACTTTTTAGAGACTGGTTTTTCTCTTAGAAGCAGCAAAGTTCTTTATGACAGAAAATATTCTGCATTTTCAACTGTGTCCAAAGATGAATTTGATGTAGATGCTATCTTTGAAGGGGTCTCTCTTTTTCATGTATCTGGAATAACTCTGGCTGTTAGTCCAGAAGCCCTCGAAGTGGCTGAGTTTTTCATGAAAAAAGCAAAAGAAAAAGGGATAACAGTTAGTTTTGACTTTAATTACAGAAGCAAAATGTGGTCTCTGAAAGATGCATCCATAGGAATAGAAAAAGTCTTAAAGTATGTGGATATCGCTTTTGCAGGTTATCTTGACTTCATAAACATACTAGGAATACCTATGGGAGAAGGGTACATTGGAGAGAATATTCTAGGATGTTATAAGACACTTTATCCAAAAGTTATGGAAAAATACAACTTTAAGTATATAGTTTCCTCTGTCAGAAACGTTATATCTGCGTCCAAGAATTTATATAGTGGCTTCGTTTTCAACGGAAAGGATATAGAAATTTCTAAAGAATACGAGGTGGACATAATAGACAGGGTAGGAAGCGGGGATGCATTTACCTCAGGATTTTTATACTCATATTTGGCAGATGCTACTGACAACTATAAAATAGAATTTGCTACTGCTTCAGCTGTCTTAAAGCACACAATCCCAGGAGATACAAATATAGTCACGAAAGAGGAAATAGAAAGACTGTTTAAGGGAATAGGTTATGATGTAGGTAGATAATACAGTTTTAAAATTTTTATGATATAATATCTGTAAAAATTTAAGATTTGAGGTAAAAGCCATGAAGATAAACAGAACTGTTGAAAGAACCGTTGAAATATTAGAACTTTTATCAAAAGAAAAGAACGGGCTGACCGTCAAAGAAATTAGCGAGATAATGAAAATTCCAAAGACCAGTGCCTATGATATTTTGGAGACTCTGGTACATCTTGAAATTTTAGAAAAGAATCTCGGAGAACTGAATCTATACAAAATAGGTCTAAAAAGTTTCCAGATAGGAAACAGCTATTCCAGAAATAAAGAGATCTTCAAAATTATTGACAAACCTATGCAGGAACTTGCAGAAAAAACCGGGAAGACAGTTTTTTACGCAGTCGAAAATAATGGAGAGATAGTCTATATATCAAAACACGAATCTGAGAAAGCTATTATAACAACTGCAGGAATAGGAAGCACAAATCCCATATACTGCACCTCCCTGGGAAAAGCTATGTTGGCCTTTTTCCCACCTGGAAAAATTGACAGGCTCATAAGTATGCAGTCTTTTGAAAAAAAAACTCAGCACACCCTTTCAAAAGAGGAGCTTATAAAAGAACTGACAAAAATAAGGACTATAGGATATGCCATTGATAACAGAGAGATAGAGGAGCATATGCTCTGTATAGGGGCCCCGGTCTTTGACTCTACAAAAAATGTAGTTGGAGCAGTAAGCATCTCAGGTCTTTTTTCTGAAGACAGGGATATTGACGGCGAATCTGCAGAACTTCTCAAAACCTGCTCTGAAATTTCAAGAAAATTGGGTTACTAATTTTTAAAGATAATTAAGTCAAAAATTTACGACCATCAGATATCTCTATTTGATGGTCACTTTCCATTATTCCCTAACTTAAGTTAAATACATAATTTAAAATAAAGGACTTATTGGGGACTTACTTGATATAGCTCATATGAGCTTAAATATTGAATTAAGAAATCTAAAAAATATTTTCTCAATAAAGAAGGAGGCGATCAATTTGTTAAACAGAGTAATGGTGACATTAGACAATGAAGCAGAAGTTGAGCATCTAGCTAGGTACGGTAAAATGATCATAGAAAATTATCCGAACGTTGAAATTGTAGGAGTCTACATTCAGCCAGGTATAGAGGAGTATTCTTATGGTGCTGGCGTAGACTATGATATCAAGGGCGGAAAAATTGATCATGAATTGAAAATTAAAAAAGCCATGGAAACAGAAGAAAAAATAAAAGAAAAATTTTTATCTTTGTTTGAAAATTACAAATTTTATTCCAAGACTGGTGATATGTCTGAAGTTTTTCTGAATGAATTAAAACTATTTGATTTGGCGATAATCTCTAAAACAGATAAAATAAACCACAATCTAAAAGAGATTTTAAAAAAACATCATAAACCTATTATATTAGTCCCAGATTTAGATAAATTCTCTCTCGATAAAATCCTGATTGCTGATGATCAAGGACTTGAAGTCAATAAATCTGTATTTGACTTTATAAATGCTTTTGAAAAAGTAAAGGAATTTAAAGCTATTACCGTAAACATTAGCCAAGAATCGGTAAAAGATTTAACTTTTTATCTGGAAAAGATTGAAAAAAAAATAGAATATATTTTTGAAGAAGGTCCCGTTGACGAGATTATATTGGACTGTGCCAAAGAGTTTGATATGTTAGTACTAGGAAACTTAAAACACTCATTCTTGGTGGAAAAATTAATAGGAGAAGCTGGAGTCAAGATAATAGAAAAGATAAAAAAACCAGTATTTATTGCTTAAAAGATGGATTGGTGTGTCAGATGCACCACTTTATTTCCCCACAAAAAAGGGAGTGTAAATATTTTTATATTTTTGAATCCTTCTCTTGATTACTAAATGATAACGTTGTATCTATGTAATTGGGGGAGGGATTTTTTTATTGCTGTATTATCTAAGGAGCTTGTTGGAGATTTCAGGAATATCAATTAAGCCTTGTATATTTCCTACGGATATGTCTCTCTTGAAGCGGTTATATCTTGTGGTGATTGATCTAAACAAGAAATGGGATAGGAGTTTTAAAGAGGTTTGGGGTAACTCCAAGGATCTACACTATAATCTATAATTTTACGATTGTGGAGATCTAAAATAATGCATATGTAATTCCTTTTCCAGCAACATGAACATATGTCAAGTCACTGACAGCAACTTCCAAATGATCTCGATTATCAAAATCACGATTTAATTCATCGTCTATCTTTTACTCATTGATAGATTGCTTGGTTACTTTTATATTGTAACTTAACCAAAAATGAGTATTTTTGTTATGAGGCATATAATTATTCCTTAAATTTATTTTTAGACAAATCTTTAACTCATTTATTATTATCTACAGTAAAAGGCCTGATTATGTTAATATATTTTAAAAAAGCAAATTTTGCTTGAAAATCAAAATTGTATCTGTTAGGCCTATTATAAAAAAGGAGTATAAAATGTCTATCATAAAAAAAATTCCTATATTATTATTAATTTTACTTTCTCTCTATACTACTTTACTTCTTAAGAAAATCCTGATAATAAAAGACCTTTCAAAGGATTCTATAATCTTTATAGAAGAAGTAAATCCTGGCAACGAATTCACCATAAAATGGATGCACTCTGTTGAGCTCCAGCCCTGGGAAGAAATTTTCAAAATTGATTCAGAGTATAATATTACTCTTGATCGAACAAGATTCAAGTCATTCGGGGCTGGAGTTCCTGACTCTGAAGGAAATAAAACTGAAATTAAAAACGGATATGTTATTTTTAGTGGAATAGACAGAAAAATTCCTGATCTTAGATACGGTATTTCAGACTTTGCAAAGCATACCTTTTCCTTCAAAAATAAAGAACTGAACCTCTATAAAATTGTAGAAGATGGAAATGCTATAAAAATAGCCATAGTTGAGATGAGCCTTTTTAAATACTACTTTTTAAAAATCAGAAAGACTCTTTAAGATTATCAAAATTAGAATAAAAAACTACAAGCCCTCTTTTATCTAGAGGGTTTGTAGTTTATAGGAGAACTCCCAAAGATAAGGCCCTTATCCCTAGACTCTATCTCCACGTGAATCATCTCTTCTGCAATATGCGTCATATTTCTAAGGACTTTTGGAGGACATACATCCTCTATACTTATCCCCTTAGATTTCTTTAGATGGGTATAATTCTTCCATAGCCACTGTTTCACCCTTTTCACATCAGATGGTTTCCTCAAAATCTCCAAGATTTCATTTTTTACATCTGCCACTACTTCTTCTCCTACATCTTGCTTAAAACTTCCTATTCTGTGTCCCAGCTCCCTTGCACTTTTTTCATCAAGTTCCTGACACAGAAATTTTAAAATATGCCAAACATCATATAGATCCTTTACCTTGGTAACCTCCTGTCTTTTAAGCCAAGCAAAGGCAGTGAGTCTCCTTCTCCAGTCCCACCATTTCACAGGACTTTGAAGATCCTGAGCAGGTATCAGAAAATATCCCCTGTTTAAAAGAAGTGCCCCAAATATCCCAGGGGGCTTACCCAGCCTCTGGTTTTTTAGAGTAGTCCTATATACACCACAGCTAGGGCTTCCCTCCATGAATATATAGGCATCTACCTCTGCTCTTTCAAGGGTTTCGTAACATGCCAAGGCACCCTTTCCGAGCATAGAGGTGACATCTCTCCCCTCTCTGTTTTTAACCCTTGCATTTCCAATCCAGAAATCTTCACCGTTTCCTCCTACGAGCCTTATGGGAGATCTAGGGACACCCATTCCGCTCATTACTTCTGGACACACAGGAGTCCAAAGATAATTAGAACGTTCCCTGTGGAGATAGCCCAACATCTCCCAGCCTTTACTGTTGTATCTTACCTTAGCTCCATACATACATGATGACATGCCGATTTTTATTTTTTCAGTATAGACATTTTCCATTTTTACCCCCTATATTTGCAATATTCTCAAAACATCAAAGTTCCTCTATGCGTTTTAAATATTTATCCATATCAAATTTCCTTCTGAGTCCTTCAAAGTTCATATACCTTATTTTCCCGAAGATCTCCCTTTCCTTCCAAGCCCTGTCATGTTTTCCAAAACACCAAGCCGCACCTGTGTATGAGTTTGGGTCCCTGCCATCTATAAAATACTTATTATTAAAATATATAGTTCTTTCGTAGGCTTCTTTCGGGGTCTTGCTCCACTCGAGGATCTTTTTGCACCAGTACATTCTCATATATCCATGCATAAATCCAGTGACCACCATCTCTTTTTGTGCTGCATTCCAGTATATATCATGGGTTTCTCCATTCTCAAGCTTTTTCATACTGTACAGATTTTCCCGCTTGTCCTTTAAATGCTTCTCCATGGTTTCATATGCCCATCCGTAGGTTATTCCTTCCCATTTGTCGTACCTGTCGTTGTAATAAATGAAATTGTGGGAAAGCTCTCTCCTTATTATAAGCTCCTCGAGAAAATCCTCTATACTTTCTCTGTTTAGTTCATTTTTAACCTTCAATAGCTCCAGAGCTATCTCAACTGGGGATATATTTCCAAAGTGCAGGTAGGGAGAAAGTTTTGATACATTGTCCTCTCCTGGATCACTATTTTTCTCACCATACCCATCTAGCCTGTTTTCTATAAATTCATCTAGCCTTTCTCTTGCCTTTTTCTCCCCCCCGTAAAAAAATGAAGACTTAGAAACGCTCTTGTTTAGTTTCATATTTTCAAGACCCTTATCAATATTATTTAAAGACTTGTTTAAATTATCTTCATAAAAACAAAATTTACCCTTATAACCCTTGTTCACCGAGTATTTTACCTCTTCAAAATCATATAAAAATTCATCTAGTTGTCTCTTGATTTTTTCCCTTATTGTCCTTGCTGCATACTCCTCCTTTTCTGATGCTGCCTCCACTGGTACCACAAGGTTGGTGTCTATCTCCACAGCCTGACAGTTCACTTTTGAGCTTATTTCAAACCTCCATTTTTTCTGAATATTCATATAGCCCTTATCACATACAAGCAGACTGGCTTCTTCAGATGCCCTTACTATATTTTCTATCATATCTCCGTGAAGCATATAAAATTCTATTTTCCTATCTGCAAGGGCTTGTTTTACATCTTTCAAGCCTTGGACCATAAAGGCATAATGCCTCTCATTGGCGTCAGGATATCCGTCTACAAGGTTAAAAACAACTATAAGAGGCTTTTTCATCTCATTGGCCTTTAGTATTCCATATTCGAGACAGTGGTTGTACCTTGTTCTCTGGCTTCCCTGCATCCAGTACAAGACATATTCACCCTTCTCTCTTATATCCTTTTCATTTAAAAGCTTAAATCTTCTTTCCATATTTTCATCCCTCTTTATTTTTTCGACTACTATATCTCATATACAAAAAAATATACAAAAAAATTTTTTATAGATTATTTTTTTCAATATATTTCAATAGAGGAATTATTGAAAACTGACAGAAAATTAATTTGGAGATTAAAAAATATTGATATTGTCATATTGAAACTTACATTGTCAAATTAAATGTACCATTTAAAATAAAAAAGGTGTTACATTACTGTATTTTTTAACCCTTTTTACAAGTGATTTTTTGTGATATCTAAAAATATTAAAAAGAGACTATTGCTTAAGCAATAGTCTCTTTTTAATTCTTGTAAATATCTCCAAGTTAATGTGACTAATTAAGAGCCTTTATGTAAGGCTCCTGATTATATTCTAATTTTAGCGCTATTATTTGTATTTTTTCTAAAAGCATGCTATAAAATGATATAGCCTTTATAAGGAGGGGAAGAGAGATGAAAATAGGAATTATGGGTCCTAAAGACTCAATAGATAAAATTTTAAGCATACAGGATGAACTTGAAGATGATATTATACTTATTCCCTATATAACCCATACACTTAAAGAAAGTCAGGAAATGATAGATAAGTGTCAGGAGGAGGTAGATGGAGTTTTATTTACAGGTTGTTCAGTCTACGACTCAGTTTTTCAAATCAATAAGCTCTATAAGCCTAATAGGTTTGTTCCTCACAATGAAACCAGTATCTTTTCCTTCTTATTAAATGACAGTGACGACAAGATAACAAGTGTAAGTATAGATGTATTGGAAGAAAATATAGTAAGGGAATCACTGGCAGAAAGCAGAATAAATAATTATCGCGTTCTTCCACATAACCCTGGTTTTAAAGAGATAAATTATATAGAGTTTCATGAAAAAAATATCCTTGAGGGACAAGCTGAAGCTATCTTGACCAGCTTTAGTCCAATCTACGACTACTTTCAGAAAAAAGGATATCCAGTTTATAGACTTTATACTACAAGGTTCTCAATTAGAAATGCTATTAGCCACCTCATTAATGAGATAAAGAATAAGACCATCGACTCCTCTAAGATATCGGTTCAGGTAATAAATATAGATTGCGAGGACAGAAGTTCCACAAAATTTGATACACTTCACAACATATTAGAATTTGAGAAGAGGATTATTCCCTATCTTAAGCTTATTCAGGGGGCTATCTTTAATAATGGGTGGAATGAGTTTATAATATTTTCTACCAAGGGGTCTGTCATAAGCAGTGAAGCCAAGGAAAATTTCCATAAAATTATAAATAAGACTCCATTTAAAGTGTACTCAGGGGTGGGTGTAGGAAGTACTGCTGCTGAGGCTGAGATGAATGCTCTATCTGCACTTAGGTTTAGTAAGAACAAAAATGAAAGCTGTTTCTACTTTATGCATGAGGACAAGAGGGTAGAGGGACCAATTAGTAATTTAGGATATATTACCTTAAAAAATAAAACTGTATCAAAGGATCTTCAAAAAATATCTGAAGATACAGGGCTTAGTATGAATTATATTGAAAAGATATTAAGTATTGTAAAACTTTATGGACTTAAGGAATTTTCAGCAGATGAGATGGCGGGGTATCTGGGAATTACAGGAAGGTCTTCTAGGAGAGTCCTGAAGAAACTTATCGATGGAGGATATGCTGAAGTAGTAGGTAAGGAAAATAAGCCGGGTTCTGGAAGACCTCAAAATATAATTAGAGTAAATATATAACTAAATAATGGAAGAATTAACAAAAGTGCAGAGGTCTCTGCACTTTTGTTATTAACCGATGAAAGGTCCTCTAAAAGAACTATTCCCCCAAAAGAATTCCTCTTTTGTCCAGATCTTACTTTCACATGTTTCTTTGCTTTCAATAGTTTTTTCTTTATTGCCCCTTAGATAGGTTGGGGAACTTTACTACTGAAAAATATTTAATTCTAAATTCCTTGAAAGTTCCTCAAGCATCATCATTCCAACTATACTGTTTCCCTTACTATCTAGAGATGGTCCAAAGGTTGCTATTCCCATATTGTTTGGAACTATTGCAATTATTCCTCCACCAACACCACTTTTAGCAGGCAGTCCTACCCTTAATGCAAAGTTCCCAGAATCATCATACATACCACAGGTTAGCATTAGGGTTTTAACTATTGTTGTTATATTCTCTGGAATAATTCTCTCCCCATTTATTGGAGACACTCCCTTGCTTGCTAAAACAGCTGCAATGTTTGCTAAGTCCCTACAGGTAACTAGTATTGAGCATTGTTTGAAGTATAGATCTATTGTTTCCTCAACATTCCCATCTATTATGCCTTCATTTTTCATATAGTATGCAAGGGCCCTGTTTTTATTTCCTGTTTCCCTTTCAGAAATATAAACTTCTTCATCTATATCAATATCATTATTATTTGTTAGTTTACGTACAAAGTTTAATAGTCTTTCTAGTTTATGATTTTGATTTTCTCCCTTAATCATTGATGCAACTGCTATTGCACCGGCATTAATCATCGGATTATGTGGTCTATGGGGTTTTGTTGTTTCAAGTTTTATTATTGAATTAAATGGGTCTCCCGTTGGTTCCACCCCAACCCTACTAAAGACATGCTCTGAACCATTATCCATTATGGATAACATCAAAGTTATTGCCTTTGAAACACTTTGTATTGTAAATTTTTTCTCATATTCCCCAGCTCCATAGGCAATGCCATTCATATCTACTGCACATATACCAACATCACTTGGACTCGCCTTGGCTAGGGCTGGTATATAGGTTGCAACCTGTCCATGTCCTGAAAAAGGTCGATTTCTTTCAACCACTTCATATAATAAATTTTGTATTTTATTAATGGTATTTACATTTTGAAATTCTTCAACTCTTAACTCCATCTCTTTGCCTCCTAAAGATATTTTAGAAGAAAAGAAACTGGATTTCTCCAGTCTCTTTTCAAATTATTTATTTACTTTTTATAAACTATTTCTCCATTTATAAGTGTATATTCTACAGTAGCTTGCATTTCAAAGGGATGACCATTCCATACTACAATATCTGCATCCTTACCGATTTCAATACTTCCAACCCTGTCATTAATTCCTAGTATTTCAGCAGGATAGATAGTTATCGCATTTAGGGCTTCTTCTTCCTTCATTCCTGCCTTAACTGAAAGAGCTGCACACATTGGTAGGTGCTGTAGTGGAACTACTGGGTGATCCGTTACTATTGCGATCTTAATCCCTGCATTACTTAATACTCCTGGTGTTACGAAGGATTTATTTTTAAGTTCAAACTTTGGTCTGTCTCCAAAGCTTGGTCCAACAATAACATCACATCCACTATTTTTAATGTGATCAACTATTAAGTATCCATCGGTGCAGTGGTCTAGAGACATTTTAACTCCGAATTCCTTAGAAATTCTTATTGCAGTTAAAATATCATCTGCCCTATGAACATGGGCCTTTAAAGGAATTTCTCCATTTATAACTGGCTGTAATGACTCCATTTTAAAGTCAAAGGCTGGTTTCTTTGAAGGATCTTTCTTAGCTAAGTCTAGTTTGTTTTTATACTCCCTAGCCTTTATTAAGGTTTCTCTTAAAATTGCAGCTATTGCCATTCTAGTTGATGGAGATTGTTTCTTGTCACCAAAGATTTTTTTTGGATTTTCACCAAAGGCACACTTTATGGCAACGGGAGCCTTAACTATCATTTCATCCACACATATTCCTGAGGTTTTAATAACTGCATACTGTCCTGCAATTACATTAGTGCTTCCAGGGCCTGTTGAAACACAGGTTATTCCTCCTTCACGGGCTTCCTCAAAATTTCTATCCATTGGGTTTATTGCATCTATTGCTCTAAGATGAGGGGTTACTGGGTCCGTTGACTCATTTCCATCAGCACCCTCAAAGCCTATGGCGTCCTCCCACATACCAAGGTGGCAATGGGCATCAATAATCCCCGGGGTAATGATCTTTCCATCGGCATATATTACCTCTACCCCTTCTACACACTCAATGTTTTCTCCTAGGGTCTCTATTTTTCCATCCTTAATTAGGATATCACCCTTATCGTAGTTTTTTCCTGTTGACGTAATTATTTGAGCATTTTTAATTAAAAGCATTATCTGCCCTCCACAATAATTTAATATTATCCTAATTAGGCTTTTTTATTGAATGTAGAATATTCCACCTCCAGGACCTAGTGGTAGGTTAAGGAACATGAATACTAATAAAAGTATTGTCCAAACTATACCAAATACTATTGTATATGGTGTCATGTTTGCCATTATTGTTCCCATACCTGCATCCTTATCATACTTCTTAGCGAAGGCAATTACAATTGGGAAGTATGGTGATAAAGGAGTTATAGTATTTGTAATTGAATCTCCTATACGGAATGCCATTTGTGTTAAGGCTGGGTCATATCCAAGTAACATAAACATTGGTATGAATATTGGAGCCATAATAGCCCACTTAGCTGAAGCACTACCAATTAATAGGTTTAATAAGCAAGTTATTAATATGAAACCTATTATTAGTCCGCCACCTGTGATTCCTGCATTTCTTAAAAACTCTGCACCCTTTACAGAAGTTAATATACCCATGTTTGACCAGTTAAAGAATGCTAGAAATTGTGATGCCATAAATGCTAGAAGGATGTATCCACCCATTTCTCCAACAGATTTTGACATCATAGAAACTACATCTCTATGGTTTTTAATCACACCAGTTACTTTTCCATAAACTACCCCTGGAACAAAGAATAATAGTGTTATTAATGGAACTATGCCCTGCATTAATGGCGATTTAAATGCTAATACTGATCCTGATTCAGCATCAGCCATAAATGGATCATTACCAAGGCTTAATCCAAGTACTATTGCTATTAAAACAAGTGCTGATATACCTGCTAGCTTTAAACCCTTCTTTTGAACATCTGACAATGTAGTAGATGCTGTTTCTTGGTGTTCACCTTCATATTTTCCTAAACGAGGTTCAACAATTTTTTCTGTAACGAAAACCCCTGCTGCAAGTATTAATAATGTTGAAGCTATTATAAAATAGTAGTTCATTGCTGGAGTATTATTATAAATTGGATTAATAACTTGAGCTGCTGGTATTGTAAAGCTTGCAGCAATAATGTCTGACATATTTATCATGAAGTTTGCTGCAAATCCGCCTGTTACCCCTGCATATGCTGCAAAGATACCTGCTAGTGGATGTCTTCCAACTGCTAGGAATATAACTGCTGCAAGTGGAGGTAATACGATGTTTCCTGCATCACCTGCTGCATTTGCTAATATACCTGCAAGTAATATAACTGCTGTAACTAGTTTACTTGGAACCTTAGCAACAGAATTTCTCATTGCCATTTCCATAAGACCTGATTTTTCTGCCACACCAGCACCAAACATTACAACTAATACTAGACCTAAAGCTGGGAAACCTTGAAAGTTTCTAACAACCTCACTTAATATTTTTCTAAATCCTTCTTTACTCATTAAATTAACTACAGTTATTGTCTCTTGTGTACTTGGATGCACAACAGAAACACCCGTACTTGATATAATTGCTGATAAAACTATTACGATACCCCCTAGTATCATGAATAAAACAACTGGGTCTGGTAGTTTGTTTCCTGCCTTTTCTATGGCACTTAAAAACTTACCGAAAAAATTTTTCTTTTCTTTTTGCATTTCAATTTTTCCCATTTCAACTTTTTCCATTTTTATTCTCCTCCCACCATTTTAATTTATTTTATTTAAAAAATTGATAACAATATTGCTGTATGCTTCAATTGCAAGGCTCAATGCCTCTTCATCAATTGTGAACATTGGATGATGAATATCCTGGGTTATTCCCATACCTTCATTTCTAATTCCAACCCATAAAAAAGTTCCAGGTACCTTTTGAAGATAAAAGGCAAAGTCCTCTCCTCCCATGGATGGCCTTTCTATTATTTCTATACTGTCTTTTCCAAACCGATTTATTATTGAGTTTTTTACAAAATCTGTAAAATCATTATCATTTACAGTTACTGGATAATTATATGTGTATTTGAATTCACATGTAGCCCCATAGGAAGTTACTATTGATTCAACGTTCTTTTCTATTATTTGTGGCAACATTTTTCTAAGATCTGGGTTTAGGGTCCTAACTGTTCCCCTTAGTATTGCTTCATTTGGTATTACATTAAAGGTTTCCCCAGCGTTAAAATTACAAACGGAAATTACCACAGGCTCTAGCGGGTCCATCTTTCTTGTTTTTATATTTTGTATATTACCTATGATTTCACTGCCAATTATTATCGGGTCAACGGCATTTTGTGGCTGGGCAGCATGCCCACCTTTTCCAATAATCTTAATCTCAAAGACATCCGTTGATGCCATTATTGGGCCAGTTTTAATACCAAACTTACCACACTCTATGTTCCAAACATGGGCCCCTATTATTGCATCTATCCTAGGATTTTCTAACACCCCTTCTTCAATCATGGGTTTTGCACCACCGCTTGTCTCTTCAGCTGGTTGAAAGATAAACTTTACATTTCCATGTAGTTCATCTTTAAGCTTAGATAAAACAATTGCAGCTCCTAGTGCAAAGGTCATATGGGCGTCGTGACCGCAGGCATGCATTCTACCGTCATATTTTGATTTATAGGAAAAATCATTTAATTCATTAATCGGGAGGGCGTCCATATCTGCCCTTATGGCTATTGTTTTTCCAGGATATTTACCAATAAGTAGTCCAACAACTCCAGTTTTGGCAACTCCCCTTTGAACTTCAATTCCTAATTTCTCAAGAATTGTTGCTATGTATTTACTTGTTTCAAACTCATCATAACCAAGCTCTGGATGTTGATGTAGATGTCGTCTTATTTCAATAAAAGAATTTTTGTTACATTTAGTTAACTCATTTATTCTATCATAGATACATTTGTTTTCTCTATGTAATATTGCTTCCATTGCTATGTCACTTCCTTTATAAATGTAAATGCAATTAACGTGCCAAATTTTAAAATTTTACTTTATAAACCCGATTTAAAACCCAGGTTATACCTTGTTACTACAGGGCTTTACATGAATTCTCATAATATTTTTGTGTTTATTTTATCAATCCTTAAATGAGTTTATATTAGTGTCTCATGAATAACTGATATTTCGCTCTTGGCCTTTCATAATATTCTCTTTAGTACTGAGCTCGAAACATCATTTATATAATAAAATTAATTATAATTTTTAAGAAATTCCACGAGTACCTCAGATGCTATCTCCAGGTCTTCAGATTTAACTGATTCCAGAGGGTTATGACTTATTCCGTCCTTACATCTTACAAATAACATCCCCATATCGGTAAGGTTTTTCATTTCTTGGGCATCGTGGCCCGCTCCGCTTGGGAAGTTAAAAGGCTTATATCCAATATCCTCAACACTTTTTTCTAGCATATTTATTATTCTGCTGCTACACTCACATGAGGGCGCTATGTTTGTATTTTCAACCTTAAACCTGAGCTTTCTTCTCTCAGCTACCTTACTCACTATTTCCTTAAACTTCTCTACAGATGAGGCTATAAGATTGTTGTCCAAAGATCTGATATCCAGGGTAAATCTGGATTTTCCTGGAATAACATTAATAGAACCAGGAGAGAGCTCTACGATTCCGAAAGTAGCCACGATTCCATCTAGTTTTTCTATATAATTTGTAAACTCAACCATTACTTCAGCACTACCTATACCTGCATCACTTCTATACTTCATAGGCACGGTTCCTGCATGGCCAGCTATCCCTTCAATATCTATTTGATACCTATGGGATCCTTGGATGGCATTTACTATCCCTATGGCCAAATCTTCGTGTTCAAGAACAGGCCCCTGCTCAATATGGATCTCTAGATAAGCTGTAACATTCTCCTTTAAACGACACTCTCCAATTGCTTCAGGATTCAATCCAAAGTTAATTAACTCATCTCTAAGACTCGTCCCCTCTTCAGAAATCCTTTCTAGAAGATCCTCTGTGAATGTTCCGGCTAATGCTTTTGAACCTAGATAAGTAGTTGCAAACCTTACTCCTTCCTCATCACCAAAGGAAACGATCTTTACATTATAATCTAATTCTATTCCATCCTTGATGCACTTTTCCAGGGCAACTATCGGAAGTATTATTCCAAGGGCCCCATCATACTTCCCCCCATTTTTAACTGTGTCCTGGTGAGATCCCAGCACCAAGGTTTTGTCTGTATTTTTGGAAGTACGATATGTCCCAATAAGATTTCCAATATTATCCATCTCTACTTCAAGTCCGGCTTTTTCCATAATTTCTCTTAAGTAATTGGATGCCTCCCTGTGTTCCTTTGTAAGGAAGAGCCTTGTGATTCCCTCTCCAGAATCAGTAAACTGTGAGAGGGCCTCGAGTTTTTCATAAGCTAAATTTCCTAAGTTCATCTTTACCCTCCATAATATAAATTTAATTAAAGACAATGACCGGAATAAGACCTTAAAAGAATTATAGCCTCTCTTTTTTCTAAAAGCAAATTTTTTTTATTTTTTTAAAACTTAAAATTTAGTTATTGTGACGAAAAGTTTAGTATAAAGATAGAAAATTAGTCTATGAGTTCAAAATCATCTTTTCGGTGGTTCTCCCTGTCAAGTGCATCACTTAGCTAATTAATTTGACTTATGTAAAAAATAAAATCCCTAAGAAGATTAAATTCCAGATGCTATTGCGATTTCTTCTATTTGATATTTTTTGAAAGAATTCATAATTCTTTTTTGGTCTTCTGTCAATATAGTAGTCAACCTAACACCAATTTTTTATGTAGTTTTTCAAATTCAACAGGGGAGACATTTCCTAAGAAGCTGTGTCTCCTCTCTTTATTATAAAATTCTATGTAATCAAATATCATTGCCCTCATATACCTCTTAGTTACTAAAACCATCTCTTTCTTTAAATAAACATGAAAAGATTCTATCACTGCATTATCATAACAGTTCCCATATCTACTCATAGATTGGACTAACCCAAGCTTCTTTAAAATGTTAGAGTACTCCTTGCTTGAATATTTCGATCCTTGATCACTATAAATTATAAGCCCTTCCTTTGGTTCTTCCAGTAAAAATGCCCTTATTAAAGAATCACTCACTAGTCATGCGCTTACCTATGTGTTATTTTCTTTCATTATTCTACTTACTCGTCTTTCGCTTGTTACTATGCCATATTCATCCTTTAGCCTAGGGGCTCCATAGCTCCTCTTATGCCTGTTCTTTCTGACCTCTAGAATACTATCTAGAATCCCTTGGTCTTTTTTCTTTCTCTCAGTAGTTTTGTTATTCTGAAACTTATTAAAACCACTTCGAGAGACTTCTAGGGCTCTACATATCTGTGTATTTCAACGAAGATAAAGAGTCTTTTTTAGTTATTTTGTTTTCCTGGAGAAGAAGAAGATATTCCTTAAAAAATTCTGTGAACTCTATTTCAAGTATTTTTCACCTGAGCCATGAGTTTCACTTTATTCACAGGAGGATATGAGAAATATGACAGTAAAACTAATATATGGAGTGAAAACACTTTTTTAGATAACTTTTTTAAAGCTATTTATTCTGTAATCTACTGGCGTTTGACAACCGAGATAAGAGTTGATTCTGTGGTTGTTAAACCAGTTAACATAATCTAGTAATTCATAATTTAATTCTTCTAAAAAATCAAAATAAATTCCATTTATAAATTCTGTCTTTATGGTTTTGAAGTTGCCTTCTTCCACCACATTATCATATGGGCAGCCTTTCATACCTAAAGAACTTTTAATATTAAAGGTATCTAGCGTTCTTTTTATTAATTGATTTTTAAATTCATCTGTGTAGGTACGACGTTTTCTCTTTTGGTTTGACATGGTCATGATTATTCTCCTTTGGTTTTATATTTTATTTTACATGACCTTAAAAAACTGTCCAATATATTGTAATCTATCCAATACGCATATCTGTTTACGGGAGGAAACTTATGAAAAAAATTATATTTTTACTTTATATCTCTTATTTTACAGTCCTAATTGGAAGCTCTACAGAAACATCCGATACAAAATATATATTAAGGCCAATCTACGGGAAAGCAAACTATTCAAAACTTAGAAGAACTTTTGGTGAATTTGATCAGTGGGATGAACAAGAATCATACTTTTCAGGTCTACAAATAGAAAAATTTCTATCAAAAGACTTTAAAGAACTCCCATTGGATTTTACATTTTTGACTAGCCTCTTCTATCATAAACAAGATATATTGAATTCTGATGGTCAGTACACAGAGCCTATTGAATTAAACGGGAAGGATACTTATCAAATTAACTTTGCTGTAAAAATATATTATAAAAAGTTCCCGTGGAGTCACAAGGTACGGACAAGGCTTGGAGTAGGAGAGGGGCTGTCATACGTAGGGGAGTATCTGGATATAGAGACGCAGAATTTCAATAGTGAAAACAAGGATAAGAGGAGTAAACTTCTGAATTATATGGACATATCCCTTTCTTTCAATATAGGGGATATCTTTTCAAAAGAGGAGTTTAGTAATTCGTACGCAGGGATAGGAATTTCACACAGATCTGGAATTCAAGGACTCATAAATGATGTGAGGGGTGGATCTAATTTTGCAACACTGTTTTTAGAATTTGAAATATAATTTATTGACTCAGCTTGTTCAAAAAATTAAAAATAGAAAACTTTTGAAGTAATATTGAAATCATGTCACCAAAAAAATCCAAAGAAGTTGTATGCTCGATGAATATATTAATTTTTATTTTTTGGTATTACGTCAAGTTATTGGACAATCTTTTTCGTTTTTTATGCTGCTTTTAGGTACTCTCTAGGAGACTTCCATCCTAATTTCTTCTGGATTCTCCTATTGTTGTACCAATTTTCTATATACTCAATAATATCAGTCATTGCTTCTTCAAAATCTTCATACACTTTATGGTTTTAATATATCATTCTCTTCTTTGAGCCTTGCAATCTCTTTTTTCATTTCTTCAATTTCTGAATTAGAAGACTCTTTAATCTTCTTTTTATTCTCTTTTTTAGGTTTATCTACAACCCAGTACCTGACTGTTGATTCTGCTATACCATATTCTATTGCTAAGTTCTTAACCTTCCTACCTTTTCCCCCATTGTAAAGTCTAACCATTGTTTCTTTAATTTCATTACTATGCTTTTCCCCTGCCATGCAGACCTCCTATTTTCTATTTAATATTTATCATATCAAACGAAAGTAGATTGTCCAACTTTTATACTGTCACCAAATTCTACTAATGACAAATATTTATTCTTTTTCAAAAATGGTGTATAATTTGTATGTTTCATAGTTACTCATCTTTCTGTGAAGAGTGTTTTGTGATTATTAAATCCTACAACAGAATGCAAATGCTATGGATTTTTATTGAGTTCAATTTGATTTTACAATTAGTCGAATTAATTTTATTTATAAAAACTAAAAAAATTTTAAGGGGATGATTTTATGATTTCAATGATCGATTCAATGATTATTATTGTATACATCTTGGTGCTTTTGGTGATTGGATGGTTCTTAGGAAAAGGTAATAAAAATCAAGAAGATTACTTCCTTGCAGGAAGATCTATGCCATGGTTACCGATCGCACTGTCGGTAGCTGCGACAATGATTAGTGCAAATGGTTTTGTAGGTGGACCTGGATGGGCTTATAGGGATGGGATAGCGCCTTATATGGTTAATATTGGTGTTCCTCTGGCAATATTTTTTGTATTATATGCAACTATGCCCGTGCTATATCATCTCAAACTTACTTCAATATATGAATATATTGAGAAACGATTGGGTATCAGTAGCAGAATGCTGACTGTTATCGGTTTCCTTGCAAATTCAATTATTCAGATAAGCTCAATGGTATTTGTTCCTGCACTTATTTTACAAAAATTTACAGGTTGGGATTTAAAAGTTATTGTACCTGTCATTGTAGTGTCGGCAATTGTATATACTTTGCTCGGAGGTATTAAAGCAGTAATTTGGACGGATGCGGTTCAAATGATCATTATGTGGTGCGGACTTTTCTTTTCGGTAGGTCTAATTCTAAAAGGCACAGGGATGGGATTCTTTGAGACAGTAGCCGTTGCAAAAGAAGCTGGAAAAATGCAGGCTCTTGACTTTTCGTTTGATATTTCAAAAACAAATGCATTTTGGGCTTCCCTTATGGGTGGTACAGTATTGTGGATAAGATATTTTGGATTTGATCAAGGACAGGTACAAAGAATTTTAACTGCAAAATCGATAAAAGGTGTCAAAAATTCATTTATGGTAAGTGCTTTTATTATGAATATTTTATATTTTTTCTTCATGATCATAGGTGTACTGCTATTTGTATTTTTTAAGGAAAAAGAGTTTGGAAGTGCTAATGAAATCATGATAGAATTTATAACAAATCATTTGCCTGTCGGAGTAGTAGGATTAGTCATTGCAGGTGTTTTTGCCGCTGCCATGTCTAGCGTAGATTCACTGCTGAATTCAATGTCTACAGTATTTGTAAAAGATATCTATGAAAGATTTTTTTTCAAAGGCCATAAAGAAACCTCTCTTAAAATGTCCATGACTATTTCAGCTGTTTGGGGAATTATTATAATAATATTTACTCTATTAGGATTTTCAGGAACTACAAAATCGGTTCTTGATACTGTAGGAAGCTATATTTCTTATATATCGGGTCCTATGTGTGGGGCTTTTTTCTTAGCTTTATTTACGTTTAAAGCAAATGATAAAGGTGTAACTGGCGGAATTATTCTAGGATTTTTCCTAACTTTAATGTTTGGAAAATATACCAGAGCCAGCTGGATTTGGAAACCTGCAGCTGGATTAATCACGACGTTTGTTTCAGGATACATTTTAAGCCTCCTATTTCCTTCTTCTAAATCATATGAAGAGATTAAGGAATATACTGTTAGAGGACTAAAACATAAATTGTTAAAAGATGGGAATATAGAAGAGGACGGGGTATCTATTTTGCCCCTACAAATGGATAAATATACCTGGACAGTACTTGTTTTCTTTTTGGCACAATATCTATTTTTAGCAATAATCGCTATATAATCTACAAGGAGTCAGATCTTTTTTTCTAAATATACTTGCTTTATTATCATGGTCATACAGATACTTGAATATAGAACATTTTAAATAGGGTATTATGCCAACCTCTTACAAAGTTTATAAAAAAAACAAAGGAATTGATGCAATGAAAAAAGTCGATAAACAAAATAGATTTGCTACTCTTAAAGACGTCGCTGCTCTAGCAGGTGTATCGCCTGTAACTGTTTCAAGGATTTATAATCCTAAATGGGAAGGGAAAGTAAAAGAAGAAACTGTTCTAAAAGTTAAGGCTGCTGCAAAAGAGTTAGGTTATTTTCCAAATGGGATAGCGAGAAGCCTTAATTCTAATAAAACCAATTCGGTTGCAATAGTCTTGGGAGAAAAAAAGAGTTATATTTTTGAAGAGGCATTAAAAAAATTAACTGAAAAAATTCAAAAATCCGGAAGAAAAGTTCTTTTTTATGTAGTGAATCAAAAGTTAAGTATTGAAGAAACGATTAATCGGGTAAGTGAACAAAGAGTTGATGCAATTATTTTGACCGCATCTGCAACCAGCTCAAATATTTTAGATTATTATTCTAATATTCAAATTCCAATTATTTTATTTGATCGTTTTATAAAAAACTCCAATTTGAGTTCAGTGTATTGTGACGGGAATATGGCGGCACAAAATTTGGTTGAGTATCTTGTTGAGAATAATAACAAAAAGATAATTTGTATATCAGATGATCAAGAATCTGATAGAAGAAATGGTTTTTTGAAAAAAATGAAAGAGTTGAATTTAGAGCCTTTTCAAGTTTATATTACGGAATATTCTTATAATGCAGCCTATGAGCTTGCTAAGAAATTTCTGAATTATTCAGAAGTCCCTGATGCTGTATTCTGCACATCAGATATTATGGCTATGGCTGTGATAGATGCTGCAAGAATTGAATATGGACTTAGTGTCCCTGAAGATTTTTCTGTCACAGGATTTGATAATGTACCCTTTTCAGGATTTAAAGCCTATGATCTAACAAGTGTTGGAAACCCTCTTGAAGAGATGACGATATCTGTAATGAATCTATTGGAAAAAATAACAGAAAATCCAAATATTCAAATTATTGAAAAATTTGAAATGAATCTAATAAAACGTTCCAGCGTAAAGATTGTAAACTGAAAAAACTATGTACTCAAAATAAAAAATATACAGCAAAACTATTTGTCATATATATGTTTTTTATTTGAAAAATATATTTTATTTTTGAACTGAAAGTGGTATAATACATGTTATAGGAAAAAAGATAGCGCAATCATAAATTTCAAAATGGTTGCGTTTAATTTTAAATTTTAAATGATAGCGCAATCATTCATGCAGTCTTATTTTTAAGAACGGATTTTTAAAATGTACGTTCTCAAAACAACAATTATGATTGCGAAATCATACAAAGGAAAAGGGGGAGTAAGTTTAATGGAAAACAGTAGCGCTACAACTTTATTAGGAAAAGATTTAAGTGTGACACAAAAATTTGCAGCATTTGGTTCAATAGTTGTTATTTACTTTTTTTACTGTTATAATTTTATGCTTGGTACATTTGTTAGACCTACAATGATCAAAGCAGTTTCAGACGGTGGATTTGGTTTCAATTTGCGACAAGCTTCGGCAATATTTGCCATTATGTCATTTGCAACTATTCCTGGGACTCTTTTCTTTGGAATGGTTACTACCAAAATTGGTAAAAAAAGAACTCTTATGATTTTGGGGCTTTGGTTTGCGACATTTACATTTTTACCACTTTTATCTCCTACAAATTTCACATTATGGAGAATGGCAAGGTTTGCAGCGGGATTTGGATTAGGGGGGATGTATGGAACAGGTATCCCTTTAGTAACGGAGCTATTTGAATCGAAATATAGAGGAAAACTAGCGGCAACTATGACAGCAACATTTTCATTCGCAATGATGTTTGCAGGAAAAATGTATGGATTTCTTGGTGATGAAAATTGGAGAATTCTAGTATTATCTGCGGTTATTCCTCCAATCATAGGTGTAATTTTAGTCTTCTTTAATGTACCTGATGACAAAGAACTTACAGTAGAGAGAGCTCAAAAAGTTCTGGAAGAAAAAGGAGAAAAAGTAAGCTACTTGAGTATGTATAGAGGTAAGTATGCCCTTATCGGTTTAGGATGTATTGTTCTTTCAGGTATGAATTTCTTGGGGTACTCTGGATTTGGTAATAATGCAACAACTTATTTGAAAACAGTACTGAACTTGAGTGCGGCAACAGCAGGAACAATCTACTCCCTTCAAGGTCTAGGACAGCTTTTCGGATATGCATTCTGGGGATTAATGTCAGATAAGTTTGGAAGAAAATTTCCAGCTATTGGAATGTTGCTAAGCAGTGGACTTGTATTCTTATACATGAATACAGGTGCGGAAAATATCAGTACATTTAAACTCTTATCGGTGGGTATAGGATTTTGTTTTGGATTTTCAGCAGCTTGGGGAGCATACTATACAGAACTATTCCCGAAAAGATTCAGCGGACTTGCAGCAGGAGCATCATTTAACGGAGGTAGACTTATCTCTACATTTGGTCTTCCAATGCTGGCTGGAGTAGCCTTAACAAGTGCAGGAATGCAAGGAATCTTTAAAATTGTAATCGTTATATTTGTTTTAGGATCAATACTATGGTTCTTCCTGCCTGAAACATTGAATAAAGAGAGAGAAGAATAATATAAATATAAATTAACCTAGTGACTACCTTGAAAACTTATAAAAATAATCATATTGATATTTTTATTAAAATTTTAACTTCAACGATATTTTGAATTATTAGGTGAAATTTATATAAAAATCATGTCTAATTTTTTAGATTATAAATGTTCAAAAGTAGCATTTTTTTAAGGAGGTATAAATTGTGAAATACCAAGAAACAAAAAAAATTGTAAGAGAATATTTTGATGCATTGGAAAATGCAGAAGTAAATGAAATTAAAGGTGTTTTGAATAAGTATATGGGTGAGGGCTATCTATTTAGGGGAGTTCATCCTTTCAGAGAACAACATGGAGTAGATGCAGCAGCAGAAAAGTTTTGGATTCCTTTAAAACAGTCACTCAGAAGAATGCAAAGAAGACAGGATATTTTTATCGGGGGGACTAACGAAATTAGCGGCGAACAATGGGTTATGTCTATGGGACACTTTATGGGACTATTTGATGAAGAGTGGCTTGGAATACGACCAACTGGTAAAATGATTAGTTTAAGATATGCTGAATTTTCTTGTATAGAAGATGGTAAAATCACGAGGACTGGTATATTTATAGATATTATTGGCTTTATGATTCAAGCAGGTGCAAATCCACTCCCATATTCAACAGGGGCGTACTTTGTGTATCCTGGGCCTAGGGATCATAACGGGTTACTCTTTGAAGATGCACCTGAACAGGAGGGAATTGACACATTGGCACTAGTTAATAAAATGGTCGATGATCTTACTACTCTTAATGAAAGCGGAGCTATGGGATGTCCACCAGAAGTACTTGAAAAAACTTGGTCAAAAGATATGATTTGGTATGGACCTGGAGGAATCGGTGCAAGCTACACTATTCCAAGATACCAAATACAGCATCAATTGCCATTTAGAAATAATTTGAAAGATAAAAAATTCAACGGACATGTGTGTAGGTTTGCTGAAGGAGATTTTGCATGTTTTTTTGGATGGCCTAACTTATCAAATACTCCTATTGGTGGCTTCCTAGGTCTTCCAGGTGGGGAAGTAAGAGCAGATATGCAGGTGGTGGATGTATATTATAGAAAAGGTGACAAATTATCTGAAAACTGGGTTCTAATAGATATCCCCTACTGGTTAAAACAACAAGGTCTTGATATATTGGAAAGAACTCAACAGATTTTAAATCCCAGTTTTATCAAATAACTTCTTAAAAAAGATTTTATAAAAATTTTAAAATAAGAATTGCAGATAGGATTTTCCTATCTGCTTTTTCTATATTCTCCATTTTTTCATTTTATCGTAAAGCTACACATGCCCATTTCTAGTAAGCATTGGCGGGTAGTAATAAATAAAATTTACTTTTTTCTGAGTTTAACCAAACTTATAAAGTTTACAGAAGCGCTTGATCTGATGGAAATGCACTCCTTTGAGAATTTAGGCGCTTGTATGTGCTATTTAAATTCTCAATGGCGCTGGTAGTGTAGATAACCTTCCTAATGTCTGGCGAAACCTTTATTGCCCCTTATCCAGTTTGGACTCTTGTGCGAATTAATATATAATATACTTAGATCAATATTAAGGAGCAAAGAAATGACTAGAAGAAGATACTCTATGGAAGAAAAAGAAAGAATATTAGAAGAAGTTAAACTAGCTAAGAATAGAAGAGCTGTGGCAGCTAAGTACAATCTGGCTGAAAGTACCATCAGAGGGTGGGAAAAAAAGCTTTCTCAGAAAGAATCGGGTCAACATAAGGATTTAAGTAAAATTAATAAAACCCTTGAAGCTGAAAATAAGGCACTGAAGGAAATTTCTGCTGAAAAGGATCTTGAAATCAAGATTTTAAAGGATATGTTAAAAAAGATGTAACCACTATTTTTAAGTATCAAGTAGCAAAATATTGGATTGATGAAGGTAATAAACCTTCCTTAGTCCTGAGGATAGTGGGGTTACCTAAGTCTACTTACTACTATTACAAAGATAAACAGAAAGAATATAAAATAGTAAAACCTAAAAGAGCAGGCGCAAAGTCTAAAGGATATAGCTTTAATTTTAAAAATGAAAAAGTTTCAGATGATAAGATAAAAGAATTTTTAAAAAGTTATGATGAAACCAGAGAATGTGCATATGGATATAGAAAAAGAGCTCATGCAGTTAAAAGAGATTGGGGAATAATTCTTAATCATAAGAAGTCTTATCGGTTATGTAAAGAATTAAAGCTTCTCCGAAAATATCTACCTCAACCAAAAGAAAAAAAGGTTTTAGCTACAAATAAAAAGGTACAATCATCAAATAAATTATGGGAAATAGATGTGAAATATGGACATATCCATGGAATCGGAAGGGTATTTTATGTTTGTGAAATTATCGATGTTTTTGATAGAAGTATAATTGATTATCATATCGGATTCTCTTGTACTGCAGAAGATGTTTGCAACTCTTTAATTAGAGCTGTGAACAGGAGGTTAGAAATCATACCTGAGGAGCTCTATATTAGAAGTGACAACGGGTCCCAATTTACCAGCAAATTGTTTTCAGAAACTTGCAGAGCTCTAGGAATAAATCATGAGAGAATCCCCAATGCTACCCCTAATAAGAATGCTCATATAGAGTCATTTCATAGTATTTTAGAGCGGGAAGTCTTTGGTTACAAGTATTTTGAAAGTTTTAAAGAAGCATATGAAGAGATGCAGGAATTTATAGAGTTCTATAATACAAAAAGAATTCATGGAAGTCTGAAATATATGACTCCTCAGGAATTCTATGAGAAATACAAAGGAAAAGAATCAGAGGAATTTAAAGTAGCAGCTTAAAACGCGCAAAATAAGGAAATAAGTCCAAGAATTAGGGGGTCAAACCGGATTTATCAAAATATGATTTGGTTAATGAAATAAAGAACAGATTAAATTATAGAAATGTATGCTATTTTCATAGAAAGTATGGTGACGAAGAATAATGACAATAAATTATTATAATGAAAATGCTCAGATTTTTTTTGAAACTACTGTAAATGCAGATATGAAAGGAATCTATAGAGAATTTGAAAAAAATTTATCAAAAAATGTTTCTATTCTTGACTTAGGATGTTGGAGCGGGAGAGATTCAAGGTACTTCTTAGATCAAGGCTACAAAGTTACATCCACGGATATTTCAGATGAATTAATAAAAAAGGCAAATGAACATTTAGGAATAAATGTTTTAAAGCTAGATATGAAAAAAATGGATTTTCAGAATGAATTTGATGGGATCTGGGCTTGTGCTTCTATTTTACATATTCCGAGAAATGAGATACTAAAGGTTCTTGATAATTGCTATTCAGCTCTTAAAAAAACTGGATTTTATATACAAGTTTTAAATACGGAGACAGAGAGATAATTGAAAAGGGAAGACTTTTTAATTATTATGATGACAAATCAATAGTGGAACTTTTTGAGCAAACAAAGTTTGAAATCGAGGAAATATGGGTAACAGGAGATGCCAGAAAAGACGGAAAAGACAGAAGTAATGAAAAATGGCTGAATATAATTGTTAGAAAATATAAAATCTAAATATTTAAAGAAATTAAAGCAGAAAGAAATTCCTGCTTTTTTCGGTAGTGTAAATATTTTTGTATTTTTGAGCCCTTCTCTTGATTACTGAATGATACTGTAGTATCTATGTAATTAAGGGAGGGATGACAATGTTATTAGAGTTATTTAAAAAAAGAAGAAGTATAAGAAAATACCAGAAAAAATAGAAGCTGTATTTAAGGCAGAGCTAATATCACCAAGCAGTAAAAACAAAAAATATTGGGAATTCATAATGGTAGACGACAGTAAGAAACTGAAGAGACTGTCCCATGCAAAACCTGGAGGAACCAAGTTTGTTGAAGATACACCTGTTGCGATAGTTGTTCTAGGGGATGAAGAATCAGATATATGGATAGAAGACTGCTCCATTGCCATGGCATTCATGCAGCTTGAAGCTAAAGAAATGGGCATCGGGGCCTGCTGGGTACAGATAAATAAGCGGCCTTCTGAAGATGGTAGAGGAGCCGAAGCTCTATCAAAAGAGATAATTTCTACGGGAAAAGACAGAAGAGTCCTAGCCGTATTAGCCATGGGGTATCCTGACCAGGAAAGACCTGCCTACATTGAAGAGGACATGGATTTTTCAAAAGTGTACTACAATACTTACGGGTCTTTTTAAGAAGGAGAAACATGAGACTTTTTTTTGCAATCGACATACCAAAAGACATAAAGAAAAGACTGGAGCATGACATCTGTGAGCTAGAAAAAATGAAAATTCCGTGTAAATTTGTGGAATTAAAAAATCTTCATATGACATTGCTTTTTTTGGGGGAAGTTAAAGAGGAAGACCTGCAGATAATTATAGAAAAAACAGAAAAGTTTAAGTCTACCCCCATAGAGGTATCTATGAAAAATTTCGGTTATTTCACCGACAAAAGAAAAAATGTAAGGATTATTTGGAAGGGGCTTTCAAAGGGGGAAGAGAGATTATCCTTTATCAGCAAATTTCTCATAGAGGCCAACAGAGAAATATTGGAGAAAAATGAACTCATTTCAAAGCCCTTTAAAGGACACCTCACATTAGGTCGAATAAAAAATGGGGGCAGAAAAGTAAGCCAAAAAATTATAGAGGAAATAATAAGGCTCAATAAAATAGCAGAGAATAAAAGCTTTAAAATAGAAAGTTTTCATCTATATAAAAGCACCCTTACTCCTCACGGCCCCGAGTACGAGCTGATAAAAAGTTTTCCATTAAAAGACAGGATTTAATCCTGTCTTTTTGTATGTAAAGACATTTTATCCAATAGTAATATTCTTTATTTATACTCTATAAATTCTTCACTTTTATTCTTAGAAAGTTTTGAATTTTTACTTCTCATAAGTGAAAGATAAATATAAATATCAAGATCAGTCTCTCATTAATGCCTGTAGATACTTGGAAAATCACTTATTAAATTAATAAGCTAATACTAACGTAGATAAAGAAAAAGCCTTGAGTCTTTTCTTTATCTCATGATTTATATAGAGAATCTGTATTCTCAGCAAAAGATGGTCATTTTCAATTTTGAGTCCACTTTAAGTGGTAATGTAACACCTTTTGTGTATTCTCCAAATCTTAATTACTGAATAAACCAACAGGCTCTCTAGAATAAATATTCTGAGAGTCTGTCTTCATATTTAATTGCCAATTGTCCAAGAATCTGATCCCAACCTCTTTTAAAACTTCTATCCCATTTCTTATCTAAATCAATTACTACAAGATATAACTGCTTCAATAGAGACATATCTGTAGGAAATACCCCCTTGGATTTAGTAACTTTTCTGAATTGCCTATGGACGTTTTCTATCACATTGGTTGTATACATCACCTTTTTTATTTCTTCTGTATACTCATAGAATGCACTTAATTGACTCCAGTTCACTTCCCAGCTCCTTAGAGCGTATGGATATTTCGCTTTCCAGGAATCCTTGATAGTATTAAGGGCAGTTAGTCCTGCTTCTTCACTTGGGGCGGTATAAATAGATTTTAAGTCATGCGCAAAAGATTTTCTGTCTTTGTAGCTTACATATTTTAGCGTATTCCTTATTTGGTGAACTATGCACCTCTGGATCTGAGCCTGTGAAAATACACTCAGAATAGCATTATCAAATCCATTCAGACCATCAACAGAAGCTATGAGAATATCTTTAACCCCTCTGTTTTTAAGATCAGTCATTACTGATAACCAGAATTTGGAGGTCTCATTCTCACCTATATATATTCCTAAAATTTCTTTTTTTCCCTCTAAAGTAACTCCTAAGACAACGTAGGCAGCCTTTTTAAGGATTCTATTCTCCTCTTTGACTGAATAGTGGACTGCATCAAGGAAAATGAATGGATATACAGGATCAAGAGGTCTACTCTGCCATTCCTGAATAAGAGGAATTAATTTATCAGTTATTCTACTAACACTTTCTGCAGATACTTCAAATCCATATATATCCTGAACATGAGAGCTGATATCCCTAGTACTCATTCCCTTTCCATAAAGCGATAGAATATTATCCTCCAATTTAGAGATGTCCCTTTGATGTTTTTCAACAATCTTAGGTTGATATGCACCTTCTCTGTCTCTGGGAACGAGGAGATCAATGTTTCCAGCGCTTGATTTAACAGTTTTCTTGTACTTACCATTTCTAGAGTTAGTAGTAGATTTATTAGCTAAATCATACTTGGAATATCCAAGCTCTTCTTCAATTTCAGCTTCTAAAGCTTCCTGGATAGTATCTTTAAAAATATCCTTTAAAGCTTCTTCGATATCCTTAATAGATTTAAAGTTTCCTTCTCTAACAAAATCTCTGACAAGTTCCTTCGGTAATCTAGCCATAAAAAAATCCCTCCCTTAATTACATAGATACTACAGTATCATTCAGTAATCAAGAGAAGGACTCAAAAACACAAAAATATTTACACTACCCATTCCTAGCTTCTTCGTTACTTTTCTTGGCTTCTGCAGCTGTTAGGTTAGCTTCATCGATACTTTTCTTGGCTTCATTAGCTATTGTGTTAGCTTCATTAATACTTTTTTTAGCTTCTGCAGCTGTTGTTTTAGCTTCATTAATACTTTTTTTAGCTTCTGCAGCTGTTGTTTTAGCTTCTTTAATAGTTTCATGAGCTATTTTTATATTTTCTTTGGTTTCATTCTGCAGTTCCAAAATATCTTTTTCAGCCTTGCTCTGAGATTTGAAAATATCATGACGCATTAAATATTTATTAAATAAAACATCTCTTTGGATCATTGCCCTTAAATCTTCAGGACTACTAGTTCCTATTTGACTAAATATAACCTCAAACTCTAACAAGGCCTGATTTATTTTACTGATCTCTCGATATAAAGCATTGTTAGACTTGTACTCTTCATAATCATATTTTTCAATTTTTTCTTTCAATTCCTGATAATTTCTATTATAATCAGTTCTAAGTTTATTTAAAGAATTAGCAATTTGTTCTTCTGTAATTTCTCCATGATTATTTTTATCAAGTTGATTATTTAACTCTAAATCATCAAATTGATTATTCAACCCTAAATCATCACTCAAGCCCAAGTTCACCTACTCTTCTTCTCAATACCGATTCTGAAACATTAAATTTAAGAGCTAGTAGCCTAGTTTCTTTTATAAGGAGGCTATCCCATTCTCTCGTTAATAAATCTCCTGGGACTAATAACTCAGCTGCAAATCTATTAGCTTCCTTCTCTTTTTCATTTTCAGCTTTATCAGTAAAATTTATTCTCGTTTCAAACATATTTTCATCAACTTTTCTATTATTATGCAATATAAAATGAGCGATCTCATGAGCAATAGTGAATCTCTGTCTATTAGGATGATGATTTATATCAATGATTATTTCGCCCTGTCCTTCAGAATTTTTTCTTAAAACACCTGACAAACCTTTTCTTAAAGCATTTAAGTCTAAAGCTCTTACTTTTAATCCGAGTTCATTTGCTAACTTAATTACTGGTAGGTTTACTGTGTCTTTTAAATCAAATTCTTCTCTCAAACTACGAATTTCATCATTATAGTTCATAATAACCTCCTTTTGCATATCACTATTATAGTATATCATACTAATTTTCTTTAATAAATCCTTATTTTATTAAAATTAAATAGATAGAATAAAAATAAAAACCAGAAATTAACCTTGGTTTTTTTATTTACGGAAACAAACCCGTAGTTGATCTCCGGACCTTAAATTAATCTATTTATTTTTTATTTTTTATTTTTTATTTGCCATTTCTTTGCCAAATAAAAAAGAGCAGAAAGTAAGTCCTGCTCTAACACTATATTTTAATGGTGCCACCTGGCGGAGTCGAACCGCCGACCTCTACCTTACCATGGTATTGCTCTACCTACTGAGCTAAGGCGGCATAACGCTGCAGCAAAAGTATATCATCACTTCTTAAAGCTTGTCAACTCTTTTCTATTGAAATAACATTTTAAAATTATTTATCTCGAAAAAAATATAGAAATTTATATAGGCTGACTCTAGAGTCAGCCTATATACTCTCTAATCCCTGCAGATATTCATATCCTTTGCCACTCTTGCTACTGTCTCAGATACAACCTTTACTACTCTCTCATCAAAGGGATTAGGAATAATGTAATCTTCTTGTAGCTCTGACTCCTCTATTACATTGGCGAGGGCTATCGCCGCTGCCATCTTCATCTCTTCAGTGATTTTTTTTGCTTTTGCATCTAGCGCACCTCTAAAGAGTCCTGGGAATGCTAAGACATTATTCACCTGATTAGGAAAATCCGATCTTCCTGTTCCAACTATTTTGGCTCCAGCTGCTAGTGCCTCATCAGGCATTATTTCTGGTGTCGGATTTGCCATGGCAAATATTATTGGATCTGGATTCATTGTTTTTATCATTTCAGGCTTCAGTATCCCAGGAGCCGATACACCTATAAATATATCTGCACCTTTTACTGCATCTCCAAGTCCACCCTTTAAGTTTTCCCTGTTGGTAATGTAAGAGAGTTCCTTAGAAAGGAAGTCGTATTCCCTCTTCTCATCATCTCTTGCGATAATCCCGTCTTTATCCACCGCTATTATGTTGTTTACATTGAGCTCTCTTATCATTTTGATGATAGAGCTCCCTGCAGCACCTGCACCACATACGACTACATTGGCATCTTTCAAATTTCTTTTTAGTAATTTGTAAGAGTTCATTACTGCCGCGGTTACAATAATTGCAGTTCCGTGCTGGTCATCATGAAATACAGGTATGTCTAGTTCAGCTTTTAGTCTCGTCTCTATCTCTACACATCTAGGAGCTGATATATCCTCTAGGTTGATCCCTCCAAAGCTAGGTGCTAGGATCTTGCATGTCCTTATTATCTCCTCTGTATCCTGAGTATCAAGGCAGATGGGAAAAGAATCTACTCCTGCAAACTCCTTCAAGAGGATAGACTTCCCCTCCATTACAGGGAGAGCAGCTTCAGGCCCTATATTTCCGAGCCCCAATACGGCGGATCCGTCACTTATTACAGCCACCATATTTCCCTTTGACGTGTACTTATAGACATCTTCCTTGTTCTCTTGGATCTTTCTGCAAGGTTCTGCAACCCCTGGAGAATATGCAAGACTCAGTTCCTCTTTGTTGGTTACTCTAACCTTCGAGATTACCTCTATTTTCCCCTTATGTTCTTCATGTAGCTTCAGCGACTTTTCATAAACTGTTGACATGATGACCTCCTAGATAATTATTTTCTATATTCAGCTTGTCCTGTTTCGTATTGGTCATTTCCATTTACATCATTTATTACAATTGCAGGGAAATCTACTACTTCCATTTTTCTGATTGCCTCTGCTCCAAGGTCTTCATATGCTATTACCTCAGCTTTTTTGATACACTTGGCTATAAGAGCCGCCGCTCCACCTGTGGCTGCAAAATAGATTCCCTTATTTCTTACACAGGCATCTCTTACTTCTTTAGATCTTCCGCCCTTCCCTATCATTCCCTTCAACCCTTTGTCTAGTAGTAGAGGGGCATATGGATCCATTCTGTAACTCGTAGTAGGTCCGGCACTTCCTATTGGATTACCAGGTTTTGCAGGAGTAGGTCCCACATAATATATAATTTGTCCTTCTAGATCGAAAGGCAGCTCTTTCCCCTCTTCGATTAATTTTACAAGTCTTGCATGTGCAGCGTCTCTTGCAGTATATATCGTTCCTGTGATCTGTACTATATCCCCTGCTTTTAATTTTTCTGTAACTTCTGCTGTTAAAGGTGTTGTTAACTTTATCATTTTTCCCCTCCGAATTCCAAATTATATATTATAGTATTACTTCTTTATGTCTGGCTGCATGGCAGTTTATATTTACAGCCACAGGCAGTGCCGCAATATGACAAGGATAAGTGTTTACTTTTACTGTAAGAGCAGTCACCTTTCCTCCAAGTCCTAATGGTCCCACTCCAGTATTGTTTATAAGCTCAAGAAGCTCATCTTCTAATTTTGCATTTTCAGGTATTGGGCTCTTATCATCAAGTTCTCTTAATAAGGCCTCTTTAGCAAGAAGTGCAGCTTTTTCAAAAGTTCCTCCTAGACCTACTCCTACTACGATCGGAGGGCATGGATTTCCTCCACCAGCTTTTATTGCTTCTATTATCACTTTTTTTATACCTTCGATACCTGCGGCAGGAGCGAGCATTTTTACATAACTCATATTTTCACTTCCTCCACCTTTAGGTGCAACTATAATTTTTACTTTATCTGATCCAGGTATTAGTTTTGTGTGTATTACTGCTGGAGTATTGTCTTTGGTATTTACTCTGTTAATAGGGCTCTGCACAACAGAATTTCTCAAGTATCCATCTTTATATCCTTTTCTGACACCTGCGTTTACAGCATCATAGATATCTCCGTTAATTTTTACCTCTGTTCCTATCTCTAGGAACACCACCACAAGACCTGTATCCTGGCACATAGGAACCTGGTCGTTGGCGGCGATACCATCATTTTTTATTATCTGCTCTAATATGTTTTTCCCTACAGGAGATTCCTCCTTATTCAGAGCCTCCTGAAGCTTGTCCATTACATCTTTTCCGATAAAGTAGTTAGCCTCTATACAGAGTCTTGCCACTTCTTCCGTCACTTTTGCCAAATCAAGTTCTTTCACATTAACCACCCTTTTTTAATATTTTTTATACTACTCAGGTACTACTTAAACTAAACTGCACATATTATATCCCGTATCATATACTTAGATTATAACTTTTATTGATGATAGTTAAAAATTGATAAATACAATCCTCCACAAACTTATCATTTATGAGTTATATTCAGCAACAAAATATACCAAAACAAAATATTTAACTTTAAAAAAAGACACCTAATCTTTACACTTTAAATCTAACACAAAAATAACAACAAAACCACTTTATTTAATTAAATTAATCTTTAATTATTGTAATAACCTGTCCTTGTCTACATTTCTAAAAAACCGCAAAAAAATACGCCCTACTCTCTGTGATGTACGCAACAAAGAGAGTAAAACGATTTGTCGTCTAACAAGGCGTTAAAAAAGTTTTTTCACAGCTTAAAAGACCTGTCATTTACTCTGGTATTCATAAAAAATAATAATGACCTATATTAATAATATAACTTTAAAAACTCGAAGATGCAACCTAAGTGAAATAAATATCATTCTTTGTTTAAAAAAACTTTTTTAAACAAAGAGATTCTCTATATTTTCGTAGTATAATAAAAGAACTTACTTTATTCATCTTTTTTTATTGAAATTATTATTTTTAGGAGGAATACAGTTGAAGAGAATCACTTACACTATAATTTTTATCTTGCTATATTTCCCCATTCGTGGGGCTGTGCCTATAATAATAAAAGATTCTAGCGGTAAAATCACATACGAAAGAGACCAAAAGGGAAATATAGTAAAAAAGGATTTTTTCATCTTCAAGTATGATGAGTTGGGAAGGGTCATTTTTTTAGATGACGGTGACCTCTCTATGAGCTATGCCTATAAAGACAATCCAGACAACAGCACAGATGTGACTGTTGTCTTCAGAAAAAATGGAGACAGGAGAGATTTTTTTTATAAAATTATAAAAAAAGAGACTCCTTCAAAAAAAATTGAGGAGATTCACGGTCTTACTGTGGCCTTTCGTTCTGGAACATCTCAGAATAAGCTCCTTTTTTCCAAAGAAACACTTCTAGATGAAAATGGTAAACCCTTTGAAATCCTAGAAAAAGAATATGTCAGGCGAGTTGGTGAAAATTCTACACTATATTTTATGAAGCATCCAATAATAAGGCGCTTTACTAGAAAGGTACCGGCCCGTAACATGGGATGGTCTGAGATAAGTTATACAACAAACGAAGAGGGGTATTACAGTGTCAGAAAAAACAAAAACTTTGTTAACTACACCACAGAGGCTGTCTACAGACCTCAAAATTTTATAAATGGTGATGGTGTAGGGTTTACAGTCAAAGTTTACAATCCAAAAGGGAGACTCGATTTAGTTGAAAGCAACGGAAGACGATTTTTATACAATTATTCCTACAGTGGCAAGGATGAGGAAAGACATATAGAGAAACTAGAAATAATAAACAGTGGTATAGTGTTAGAAACTCTCTATTATAGCTATCCCATGGGACATACCGATCCAGAAAAGAAGCCATCTTCTAAAACTGAAGCTTTAGAAGGGGAGTACACTATAGAAGAAAACGAAACCCTCTCAATTGTAGGAAATTTTAAAAGCATAGACCTTTCAGAAAATATACCACTTACAGAGATAGTTGAAGATTTGCAGACACCTCTATATAAAAAAGAAGTCAGATTTAGAAGATATGGGCAATAATAATCCCTGTTTAATAAAAAATAAGTGAAAAGAAGAGGGCTCTTACCCATACTTACCAAGCTGAGAAAAAAGAGACTATTACTATTAAGTTATGGTCTCTTTTTTCTATTTTTAGATATCACAAAAAAACCGCTTGTAAAAATGGTTGAAAAATAATATTATATATTGTAATTTGGGTTCTCGGTAACTAGTTTGTTGGGAACTTTTTTTATTTTTGAAGTGATTTTTCTCTCTTTTCAAAAAGATAAAAAATCAAAACAATAATCAATATTGGAAATAACATCATAAGCCCACCTCCCATACAGATATTCCATCTCTAGAAAAGTTATTAAAACACCATTCCCACATTTTGACACCTTCCTTTTTAGATTTTCTTATTTCTATCTTGTAATACTAGATTATAAGAAAAATTCAGGAGGTACCATGGGGATAAATATGGCTTATATTAGGGTAAGTACTATTTAGTAGCTTTCTAAATTATAAACAGAGAAAACATTTTAATTTAATTTTAGATTTCAGGCTTTAAATTTTCCAATTTTTAATAAAGGCTTCGTATTTACTTACTGTCATTGGCTTTGCGAAATAATATCCCTGCATAAAGTGGCAGCCATATTCAGAAAGAATATCTACATGCTCTTTACACTCTACTCCTTCGGCAATAACCTGCAAGTTGAGTAACTCCGCCATCCTAATAATTCCTTGGGTAAGTACAACATTCCCGTTCTCGCTAGTGAGGTCAGATATAAAACTTTTGTCTATCTTAACCTTATTTATGGGTAGCTTTTTAAGGTAACTAAGTGAGGAGTAGCCAGTTCCAAAGTCGTCAACTGAGATCTCTATTCCCATAGACCTTAGGTTATTAAGAATAGAAATAGCTTCATCTATGTCCTTCATGAACATAGTTTCTGTAATCTCAATTTCTAGGGATTTAGGAGGAACTGGAATTTGGTTCAAAACTTCTTTTACAGTTTGCAGTATCCTACATTGCTTAAAATGCAATGCAGATATGTTTACTGCAATTTTCTGTCCTTTGACTCCTGATTTTTCCCACGCATTTATTTGCTTACATGCTGTTATCAGCACCCATTTATCCAATTCAAATATCAGTCCGGATTCTTCTGCTACAGGAATGAATTCATCTGGAGACAGGTAGTTATGACCACCACGAATCCAACGTGTAAGAGCCTCAACCCCTACTATTTCATTTTTGGATACGTCAACTTTGGGTTGATAGTATAGGTCTAATTCATTATTTTTAAGAGCTATTCGAAGTTCAGATTTTATATCATCTTTTCGTTTTATAACCTGATTAAGCTCTTCCGAGAAAAAGCAGTAGCAATCTTTTCCATCGTTTTTTGCCTGATACATTACAGTATCTGAATTGTTTAAAAGTTTTTTCAGACTATCACCATCATCTGGAAAGATAGAAATTCCAATGCTTGCTGAAATAAAATTGTACTTATTATTGATTTTAAAGGGTTGCTTCAAGGTTGATAAAATTTTATCGGCTATATCCGATAACTCCTTAACATCTGAAATTTCTTCTAGGATAATAGTAAACTCGTCTCCACCCAAACGGGAAATATTACTGTTTTCTCCAAGAGCGTTTTTCAGACGCCTTACCACCCTTTTTAAGAACAGGTCCCCTATGTTATGTCCGTAATTATCGTTTATGTTTTTAAAGTTGTCGAGGTCTATGTAGAGCAAAGAGAATTTTGAGTTCTTCTTGGATGTGTTTGAAATTAATTTACCAAGATTTTTGATGAACATTTTACGATTTGGCAAATTTGTCAGGGGGTCATAGTAAGCTAGGCGTTCTATGGCTTTTTCGGCTTCTTTACGTTTTGTAACATCATGTATAATTGATAGGAATCTTTTTTTGCCTCCAAAAGTAACAGGCCCAGAGTACACTTCTACATCCCTGACTTTCCCGTTTGATAGTCTGTGCTTAAATAAAAAGTACTTTTTCCCTTTATTTTTAGCCAACTGCATTTCGTGATAGACCTCTTTTTTACTCAAGGTGTTTATAGCTGTTATTTTCATGCTGGTCAGCTCATTTTGACTCCAACCGTAAAATTTGCTTGCAGCAAGATTAGCGTGCACGATGTCTGCTGTATCTGGATCTATTATTAGCATTACAGCGTGGTGATTTTCAAAGAGGTTTCTATAATCTTCTCCACTCTTTTTTATAATAGCTTCTGCCGTCTTTTGTTTTGATATGTCATAGATCGACCCGGAAACAAGATTGCTTTGTGGGTCGAATTCGGCTACAGAGTGAATTGATACAATATTACCATTTTTTTTGTTTTTTATTTCGAATTCCACATCATAATGCAATCCCTTTTGAATCATATTTCTGAAAGCTTCACTCTTTTTTTCTCTAAATTCTGGAAGCACCATATTTTCAATTTCAGCATGCTGATAAGGGCCGTTCTCGACTCCGTATATTTTTTCTGTACCCTCAGAACCGAACATGATTTTTTTATTTAGGTCCATTTCCCAGTGGCCAAACCCTGCGAGCAATTCAGCTTTTTTGTATCTTTTTTCATTAGCCTTAAGAGCTTTTGTTGCTTTGAATAAAGAAAGGGCGTTTGATATTGAAAATCCTAAAACAAAACTGCTAGCATCTTTAGGAATGCATCCGTAGCAGCAATTGTTTTGAAACCCTTCTATCTCGGAAGATTTTATTTCAGCAGTCAGGTATATAAAAGGAATCTCTTTGATATCTAAAATGTCTTGAATAAAATCTGAGGCATTTTTTACAGAATCTATGTCAATTAGTGTAAGTTTTATAGGGTTGCTTGCTTTGTAAAATTCAATTACTTCCCAGTAGTAGTGGGCATGGATAACTTCGTAATTCAAAGCTCTCAGTATTTTAATCTGTCTTGTTGTATTTTCCTTATCTTTAGATATTAATAGAATCATATTTTTTATTAACTCCTTTTTAAAATTTAATGTATAAAACAACAATATACGAAAACATGTCTGTTAGGAGAAATAAAAGACAAAATTTAAATCCTATTAAAAAAAACATGACAATTAAGCCATGCATAAAAAATAATCAGTTAAACTATTTTTATTTAATGCAACTGGCTGCCATTTATAGGCCCTATAGCTTTGCGTCCTAACGTTTCCATTAGTTTGCCGAATATTTATTTTAAAATGTATAATACTTATCATATTATCACTTTTTAACCATACAGGTCAAGGTTTTAAAGAAAAGGAGTTTTCATAAGTGGTGAAGTGGTATATACTGTCGATGAGGAAAATAAAAAATTAATCTTCAAGATACAGTATGTATTTATAAAGGCGATGTTTATAGATAATCCTACCATGATTGCAGATAAAATAAGAAAACAAGACACAAGTATATCTGTAAAACAATAAAATTCTAGGGTATAATATATTTACAGTTTTAATTATGAGATGTAGGCTATGTCACCAGAGATTGTTGATTCAACATTTGAGGTTTTGAAGGGTATCGATAAAGATTTTGTATGTATCTTAGGATCTCTAGCCAAAGAGATAGAAAATGACAACAGTGATATAAACTTGCTTTTTACTCTCAAAACAATTAAAGATAAGTAAATCTGTATCGTATAAAAAATTGCATAGATAAGTTGAAAGATATTGTACATAGTTCGAAACAACTTTTTTGGAGGTTAGGATCATGATTAATGAGCAGTTAAAATATATTTTTGATAATTCATATGAAGGAATCTACATTACTGATAGGAACAAAAAGATAGTTTACTAGAATCCGGTCAGTGAAAAATTATCTGGATATAAGGGATCCGAAGTTGTTGGCTCTCACTGCCATGATAATATACTAGATCATACGAACCAATGTGAAGTGAATTTGTGCAAAGTCGGATGTCCTTTGGATGCGTTATTAAAAGATGGAGTCATAAGAAAAGTAAAAGTTTTTTTGAAACTTAACCTTAAAGACAGAAGGATGAAAATTTCATTGGCTACAGAAACCATAAAGGAGATCATAGCCAGGTTTACCTGGCACGTAAAGGAGCTCTGAGATATAATATACTTAAAGCTTTACTGAAGGGAGGAAATGTTATGTCACCAAGTATTGTTGGCTCAATAATGGAGGCTTTGGAAAAAATAGATAAAGATTTTGTATACATCTTCGGGTCTGTAGCAAAGGGAATAGAAAATGAAAACAGTGACATAGACATCGCCTTTTATTCTCAAAACAATTACGACCCTTTTGAAATTTTTATGTTGGCCCAGAATATAGGAAAAGCATTGAAAAGGGAGGTAGACCTTATTCAACTAAAAAATTCTTCAACAGTTTTTCAAAAGGAAGTTGTGGAAAACGGAATACTGATTTATGAAAAAGACACTTTGGAGAGGGAAAAATTTGAGATACTGGTACTTAAAAAGTATGCGAGGCTCAATGAGGAGAGAAGGGAAATAATAAAAGATTACGGAGTTGACCTATGATAGATGATATTATTATAAACAAAAGCGAGACAATAAAAAGGTGTATAAAAAGAATCAACGAGGAATATGAAGACAATCCTGAAAACCTCAATGAATACAGAAGGCAGGACTCGATAATTCTCAACATACAAAGGCTTTGTGAGGCATGTATCGACATAGCCACACATATAATAAGGAAGAAAAAACTTGGCGTTCCTCAGAGCAGCAAGGACAGTTTTCAGCTGCTTGAAGATAACAATATCATCTCCAAAGAACTCAGTAGTAGGCTACAGGGAATGGTTGGATTTAGAAATGTGGCAGTGCATGACTACCAGGCTCTTAACTTATCCATTGTGGAAAAAGTGATAGAAGACTACATCTATGACGGAATTAAACTCTGCAAAGAAATAATAAAAGATCAAAAATAATTTAAGAACCTTCAAGATGCACACGACTTTATCAAGTCGGCATTTATTCAGAAGCCTACTTTGATAGAGAAAGAACGGTGAATATTCCTATTATCTCTGACAAAGTAAGGGAGATAATCACAAGTATACCTAGTAAATAACTTATTTTTTACAGAAAGGATATGCATAGATAATGTCGTAAAAAATCTTAAGAAGCATGTTACCAAAGTGACCCTGCATTCAGATTTTTAAACTTGCTTCAAATTTTTCATTAAAAAGATTTTGAAGGAGGTTACTTATGCAGGAAAAAACAGGCGGTGATTTGGCACCTATTATTGATATTTTAAAAAGCATAAAGAAGCTCTCTGCACTGGCTGAGGGCTATAATAACTCAATAGAATTTTATAATTCCCTAGATCACAAACCATTTCAAAATTCTCTTGAACTAATTATAAGCATGGGAATAGCTTCTAAGAAAATTAGCAACGGCATGAAAAAAAAACATCCAGAAATTCCTTGGCATGTTATGAAAAGCTTTGTAGAAGTCAGGGAGAAAGAATGCACTCTATTAAACAGGTCAATTATTTTTGATTTGATCAAAGATAAACTGCTTTGCATAGCTGGATTTTTTGAAGGAATTATTTTAGAGGAATTAGAAAATAAAAATTTTGATGTGGAAGAGTACAATAGATATGCAAATGTCGAACTTGACATACATATGGATTTGGAGAATGTCGTTAAAGATTAAGTGAACTTTATTTCAGAGAGGTACAAACCCATAGCTATTAAGCTAAGCTTACAATTTAATAGAAAATATGTTAAACCTTTTTCAAGTAATATTTGAAGAAGGTTTTTTCTTTAATGGGAAACAGAAAACTTAGAAAATTAATTATGAATTCCTTGTGGGAAGCCATGAGAACAAGCAGCCTTTTAGAGTTGTTCTTACAAAATTAAACAAAGAATCTTATGAGAAGAGACTTACAGGGATTGAAAAAAGAGATAAAAAATTACTTCAAAAATAAAAAAAGTTCCCAGCAAACTAGTTACCGAGAACCCAAATTACAACATATAATATTATTTTCCACCCATTTTTACAAGCAGTTTTTTTGATATCTAAAAATAGAAAAAAAAGAGACCATAACTTAATAACAATAATCTCTAAATTTTCTTAGCTTGATAAGTATGGGTAAGAGCCCTCTTCTTTTCACTTATTTTTTATAGAAATTCTCTCATGGAATCCCCTCTGATAGATCTAATTATCGGTTAATAATCAGATGTGTATTTTGTTTACTTGTTTTTTTCAAGCTTCAGTATGTGTCCCAATTTATCTTTCTTAGTTCTGAGGTATCTTAGATTATTTTCATTTGAGTCTACCTCTATATCCTTTCTCTTATTAACCTTTATTCCATATTTCTCAAGCCCATTCACTTTCCTCATGTTATTTGTCATAACCCTTACAGATTTAACCCCTAAAGCCTTTAACATCTGAGAAGCTACAGCATAGTCTCTGAGGTCTGCATCAAATCCAAGTTGTTCATTTGCTTCTACAGTATCTAACCCTTGATCTTGAAGTGCATAGGCTTTTATCTTATTTAGAAGTCCGATTCCTCTTCCTTCCTGTCTTAGGTAGAGTACTATCCCCTCTCCCTCTTCATCTATTCTTTTCATAGCAGTTTGCAGCTGAAGGCCACAGTCACATCTCATAGACCCTAAAATATCCCCTGTAAAGCATTCTGAATGTATTCTTATCAGTACATCCTCCCTGCCTTTAACATCTCCTTTTACAAGAGCTATATGTTCTTTTCCGTCTAATTTGTTGTCAAAAGCAACTATCTCAAAATTTCCTGCAATGGTAGGCATAGTCGCAGTTGCGTAAACTTCCATAAGGACATCGTGTTCTTTTCTGTATTTTATTAGATCTTCAATAGATATTATTTTAAGATCATGTTCTTTTGCAAACTCTTTAAGGTCCATAAGTCTTGCCATTGTTCCGTCATCCTTCAGTATCTCGCAGATAACACCTACAGGTTTTAGTCCCGCAAGCCTTGCAAGATCCACAGCAGCTTCCGTATGCCCGGGTCTTACCAATACCCCACCATCTTTAGCTACCAGCGGAAAGAGATGTCCTGGTCTTTTAAAATCCCAAGGCCCCTTACTTTCATCTACGAGGTCAGTTATAGTTCTCACTCTGTCTGCTACAGATATACCAGTAGTAGTCCCCTCTGCTGAGTCCACAGATACTGTAAAGGCAGTCCCGTGAGAATCAGTATTTCTGTTTACCATCTGTGGCAGATGGAGCTGTTCGGCTCTCTCTCTGGTAATAGGTACACATGTGAGCCCTCTTGCATATTTCGCCATAAAATTTATGCTCTCATAACTTACCATTTCTCCAGCAATAATAATATCACCTTCGTTTTCACGGTTTTCATCATCGACTACAATGACCATTTTACCGGCTTTTATATCCTCTATAGCTTCATCTATTCTATCTAGCATAGTATTTTTCATCTCCCATTCTTAAAAAAACCCATTTTCTAGAAGGAACTTCTCATCGATTCCCTTCCCTTTTTTCTCCTCTTTATTTTTATTATCAAAATGAAGAAGTCTTTCTACGTATTTACCTATAAGATCCGTTTCAACGTTGATGTAATCTCCGGTTCTTTTGTAACCCAAAGTTATCATCTCTTGAGTATGTGGTATCAGTGATACACTTATACTTTCCTTTGTGAACCCAACAATTGTGAGACTGGCTCCGTCAAGGGTTATTCTCCCCTTTTCAACCACATATTTCATAAGTCTAGGTTCTACACTTATTTCATATATTTTTGCAATCCCTTCCTGCTTTATCGACATTATTTTGCCTTCGCAGTCTACGTCTCCCGTCACTAGATGACCCCCTAGTGGCGTTGCCAGGGTCAGGGATTTTTCCAGATTTACCTTTGATCCGCTTTTGAGTCTTTTTAGGTTTGTTCTCTTTACCGTTTCAAACATACAGTCAGCTGTAAAATAGTTGTTTCCTAACTCAACAGCTGTCAGACAGGTCCCGTTTGTAGCTATACTGTCGCCTATCTTGGCACCTTCTAGTACCTTGTTACACCTTATTTTTATCTTTAGGGATTTTTCCCCTCTGGCAACAGAGATTACTTCTCCCATCTCTTCTACTAATCCTGTAAAAATTTGGGTCACCCCCTTTTCTAATCTTTATAAAATTCCACTGAAATATTGTTTCCGTATTGGTTAAATTTCACATTTTTCAGCTCAAAGGCTTCCTCTATACTCTCAAATGAAAACCCTTTTATAAAAGGTATTCCCTCTTGATCCCCCAATATTTTAGGGGCTATAAATATCTCTCCTCCGTCTATGGCGTTCTCTTCAAAAGCCTTTGATATGAGGTAGCTCCCTCCCTCAAGGAGTACAGAATCTATCTTAAACTCACCTATTTTTTTCAAAATATCACTCATTTTAAATTCATTCCCCGGAAGCCAGGCAAAACGAACTCCATTTTCTTCTAAAAGTGATATCTTTTCTGAACCTCTGTTTCTCTCAGAGGTTACTATTATGCTTTTTCCGTCTTTCATACTTGCAAAATCAGAATCAAGGGGAACAATCAATCTAGGGTCTATTACTATCCTAAAAGGATCATTCCCTTCTTCTGTTCTTGCTGTAAGTTTTGGATTATCCATAACAAGCGTATTTGCTCCAACCATTATTCCCATAAAACGGTGTCTGAGCCTCTGCACTTTCTCTCTTGAAATTTCATTGGTTATCCATTTTGAGCTCCCAGTTCTAGCAGCTATCTTCCCGTCTAGGGTAATGGCACACTTTAAAAACAAAAATGGTTTTTCTGTGGTTATATACTTCATGAATACTCTATTTAATTCTATAGCCTCTCTCTCCATAAGGCCAATTTCAACCTCTACACCAGCATCTTCTAGGAGCTTTACTCCCCTTCCGGCAACTAGCGGATTTGGGTCAAGACAGGCTATCACACACTTTTTTATTCCCATCTCTATTATTTTCTCAGCACACGGAGGGGTTTTCCCGTAGTGAGAGCATGGCTCTAAGGTCACGTATATCGTGGCACCGCGACACTCTGATCCTGCCTCGTTCAAGGCATAGACCTCAGCATGAGGACCTCCGTAATACTTATGATACCCTTTACCAACTACCACTCCGTTCTTTACAACCACGGCTCCCACCATAGGATTTGGATTTACATTTCCTTCTCCTCTTGATGCCAGCTCTAGGGCAATCTCCATGTATTTTTTATTCATAGTTTACATCCCCTTTAAAAGGTTTACCATCTCGATTGCAGATACTCCCGCATCGAATCCTTTGTTTCCAGCCTTTGTTCCGGCTCTTTCTATACATTCCTCTATTGTATTAGTTGTTAGTACTCCAAATATTACAGGTATCCCTGTTTCTAGAGATACTGAAGCCACCCCTTTAGAAACCTCTGAACATACGTAGTCAAAGTGTGGAGTCGCCCCTCTTATTACCGCCCCTAGAGTAATGACAGCATCATATTTCCCAGACCTTGCCATTTTTTGAGCCACCAACGGCATTTCAAAGGCACCTGGAACCCATGCAAGATCTATGTCATCTTCAGAAACTTCATGCCTTTTAAGAGCATCTAAAGCTCCGCCTATTAGTTTAGATGAAACGAATTCATTGAATCTTCCTGCTATAATTCCTACCTTTAAACCTTTACCCGTAAAATTTCCTTCAATAATTCTCATAATTCCTCCTTATTTTTTCTATTCTATTTATAATAAATATAAAAGCCCGGATAGACTCCGGGCATAGTTCTCACTAGGATTAGACTGAAATTGGCTGTAAAAATACAGCTACGTAGATCTCCTTCTCCCATCCAGACTTTACTGTCGGTTCTGGAATTACACCAGATCAAGGCCATCATATAGCCTTCGCGGACTGTCACCGCCGGTCGGGAATTTCACCCTGCCCTGAAGATTTATGTATTTTATATTTCCACGACTAGTATAGCCTTTTTTTACTTATTTTGTCAACACCTTGGAAAAAATATAAAAATTTAATCCCATAATGCTGCAAAAGGACTTACTTATATTCTATGCTTCTTTGTAAAAATTTAAATCTCTGCTTTTTCTAAGTTCTCCCAATTGAGGTCCTAGTTTTTTAAAATGTGCACTTTCAAAATGAGCCTTGAGACAGTCTATATCTTCCCATTTTTCTATAAAAGTAAAAGTACCTTCATTTTCTATATCTTCATAAAGAATATATTCTATACATCCCTTTTCCTTCCTGGTCTCCTCTATGAGCTCTTTTGTGAGATTTTTAAATTCCTCTGTCTTCCCATCTTTCAAAACTGACTTTGCCACCACTGTTATCATTTTTTCCTCCCATGTAAACTTAATTTATTTTAATTTATTAATAAAAATAAAAGGAATATCTTCTTACCCATAGTAGAGTTATTATAAGAAAGAGATATCAAGATTATCAAAACCGGATTTAGTCCCTCAGGTTTTAAAAATTCTAATTTACCCTAATGAATCATTCAGGGAAAAATCGTAAATTTAATTTTATTTAAAATCTGGGATATACTAAAGATTCTATTAATTTTTTCAAATTTAATAGGAGTTGATGATGTCGAAAATATTAAAAATGAGGTTTAACCCTTGAGACAATTGAATATTGAAAAAAATCAAAAAGATAAAGCTACTGAAGTAATTATTATGAGTTGGCAGTTTAGTGTTTCAACTGCTGTACTAAGAAACAAAATTATAAGTGTTTCCTATAAAAAAGAGCTTTAACTCTTTTTGATAAGAATTTTTAAGGCCGGCTGAAGAACCGGCCTTTTTTATATACTCGAAAGTAGGTTTCTATCCTTCTTGAAATAAAAAATATTCTAATCGCAGTTGAAGCTCCTATTCAAAGACTGCCTGACTCTGTACCTTCTATCTTCTGTAACTCTCCATGAATTTGAGTACAATTTATAACGTTTCTATCTATCATTCTCTTTTTTTCTAAAAAAAATTGTTTGAATATCTAAAACCTTTATTCATATATAAATTATTGAAAAAATATAGGAATAGTTGTAAAATACTAATTATTTAAATTTTCAATAATTGGAGGAATGAAAGGTGAAAGCTGTGGCCTTAAAAAGAATAAAAACAAATAATGATTTTAAAATCGGTATGAAAAGTGCGGCCCCAATTTTCATGGGATATTTTCCTATTGCTGTGACATTCGGGCTGATAGTAAAATCTGCAGGACTACCTGGTTATATGGCCCTGTTTATGTCCATGACAAATTTTACAGGGGCCACTCAGTTTATCTCTACAAATATGTTTATTTCCGGGGTCTCTCTCTCTAATATTCTTCTGACAACATTTATGATAAATGCGAGGTATTTTCTCATGTCCCTATGTGTCGCCAATAAACTCCCGACGGGTATAAGTAAAAGGCTTAAAGGAATCCTTGCCTTTGGCATAACAGATGAAGTCTTTGTACTTTCTATGACACGAGATGATATGAATCTTAGCTTCATACTAGGATCACAGCTTATGTCATGGCTCGGATGGACGAGTGGGACCCTTGTGGGAATAGTTGCAGCGGACTTCTTACCAGCATCTGTATTAGCTAGCACAGGTATAGCCATATACATAATGTTTTTAGGACTCATTCTTCCCGCTGTAAAAAGTTCAAAAAAAATTGCAGCTGTCACTTTATTGGGAATAACGATAAGTTCTATTTTCTTTTATCTTCCGGCTCTAAAAAATTTTATTGGAAACTGGAGGGTAATTATAACTATAATATTAACAGCAACCGCAGGGGCATTGATTTTCCCAGTGAAGGAGGAAAAGGATGGAATTTAAATTTCTGATGATTATCTTAGGAAGTATGCTTATAAATTACTTTTTAAGGGCTGTTCCAGTACTATCCCATAACGGAAAGAAACCAGATAGATTTTTAAAATCATTTTTAGAGTACATCCCCTTTGCAGCCATAGGAGCCCTTCTGTTTCCAGATGTACTTTACTCTACTGGAACTGTATGGATATCTGTTTTCAGTGTCCTGTTTGCCGGAACACTCATTCTTTTCAAAAAAAATATGTTACTGGTTGTATCAGGAACTATTCTTTTGGTCTATCTTCTGAACATTATCTGATATTAATATTTTTATTTGACAATCTGGGTTATAAAAAGAGGTATCTCGGCATAGAGTCTAATAAACATTTTCTCTATTTAAGATACCTCTTAATATATTTGGAAAATAAAAATATCATCCTGATAACTAAATTTTCAATCTATATCTCTATATCTCTATATCGCGTTTTACCTCATCTTGGTTTTTAAATATAAGAACTCTTCTTGCAAAAGGAATTTCTATACCCTCTCGTTCAAATTCATCCTTTATCAAATTTCTTAGTTCATAGGCCACATTGAAATGATGACCCGGTCTTACCTTTGTGAATGTCCTTATAAGAATCTCCGATTCCCCAAATTCTTTTATTCCCTGAACTACAGTTTCTTCAAGTATGCTAGAATTTTTCTCCTTAACTTTTTTCCCCAAATTAGAAAGTACGCTAAAGACGTGTTCGAGATCACTATCATAAGCCACACCTACTTCTACCACTGCAAAAGTATATCCCTTGGAATAATTCTCTACACCATCTATCTGACCGTTTCTAAGTATATGAAGCTGTCCGTTTGGATCCCTTATTTTTGTCGTTCTAAGAAGCACTGATTCTACAATCCCTCTGGCTGACCCTGTCTCTATATAATCTCCCACCAAGAATATGCTTTCGAAGAGAATAAAAATTCCTGCAACTATATCGTTAATGAGGGATTGGGCTCCCATACCTATCACCAGACCAAAAATACCAGCACCAGCAAGTATAGGTAGTGGATTTATATTGAGGGCTCTAAGCATCAATACAAAAGCAATGAAATAAACTACACTTTGTAATATCGATTTCGTTATCGGCACCAGTGTCTGCCTCTGCTTATTCAATAATTGGTTTTCCGATTTTACCATATATTTATCCACGAAAAACTTCAAAAGTTCTACAATAACACGAGTAATAAAGAATATACCTATTATTTGTACAATTGCTGTTCCAAAGGGAACAAATCTTTCAAAAAAACTAATTTGTAACATAGCCAAAGAGGTAACCCAGATATAGATGACATATTCTAGACATCTTCTAAATAATGGGAGCAAATTATTAAGCCTATTGTACCATCCCACATAATCTTCACGATACCAATATCTTTTACTAAGATCTTCAAGGCTATCTACCACTGCTGTAGCTGCTTTTGTAAATAATATTCCTCCAGAAATAATAAGATATATTTTTAGGAGGATATACATATTACTTAAAAAAACCTCTGGAAATAACATCAAATTCATAACATATATTACAACCAAACACCTTATCGAATTTTTTATGATTGTTATCAACCTAAGGAAAAAATTATCTATAATTTCATTATTTGAGCTTATATTTTTGTAGGCTTTTGCAGCATCCTGTATTTTCACCAATATTTTTGAGATAATTTTTATAAAATAATTAGCCGCTAAAGATATAATTACTACCTTTGCTGAACCTATTAAAAGTTCAGTCCAAAATTTACTGGGAATTTTAGATACTAGATGCAAGGCATTATCATAAATACCAATTTTTTTATAGATTAAATAACCATTATATCCCATCATAGATAAAAAAATAATCATATAACTATATATTAAAAATATTTTTATTTTTTTCAAAATCATTTTAGAGTGCTCTTTATATTTTTTTAAAAAAGGTATATAATCTATTTTTTTAAATAAAACACTGAAGATAGCATACACAATCAAAAACAAGACACTTACAATTACTACTTCCCCAACTACAAAAATAATATCCTTTAAAAAAAAATCAAACTGTTTCAGCATCTCCACTTCATTCACCCCATTTTTATAAAAATTATTTATCTAAGATAATAGAATAGAATATCAGCTTTTATATTTCTTGATATACTTGAAATCTAGTTCCAATCCTACTTTAAAAAAATCGCTGTCAAGATTCTCACATGAATAAAATTAAATTTAACAGAATTATATCTCTTTAGAGTTCTAATAATTCTTGAAAAGAATCTCATTTCCATAGAAAAATTCATATGTTACCTAAATAAAACTTCAAATTTAAAATCATAGGATATAAAAAAAACAGCTCTAAGGCTGTTTAAATATTAAATAAATGGTGCGGAGGGGGAGACTTGAACTCCCACGTCGAAGACACTAGATCCTAAGTCTAGCGCGTCTGCCAATTCCGCCACCCCCGCATTTGAGTGGTGCGTCACACAGGGATCGAACCTGTGACAACACGATTAAAAGTCGTGTGCTCTACCAACTGAGCTAGTGACGCATATTATTATCATATCTTCCAAATTAACAATTTCTTTTTATCGAAACAACAGATATGATAATATCATAACTATATAACTTTGTCAAAAGTTTTTTATATTTTAAAAAATATGAACTTTAAAAACTATTTTAATTTTTCGTAAAAATACTTTAGAAGGTTGGGGAGATCTTTCGCCACATAGTTCCAAGAATGAGACTCACCCCTATAGAGGTGAGCGTTATAATTAAATCCATATTTTTTAAGTCTCCCTACAACATCTATCCACTGTTGCAACATGAGATAAGGTTCTTTGTCCTCATCCCCTACGCTTAGGTAGAAATATTTGTTCTTTAGCTTATTAGGATTTTTTCTACCATATGTTTTTATGATAGAATAAGGATCCTGCTTTATTATTTGATATCCCCAGGAACCAAAAACCTGTACAAAATGACGGCTGTCACCTTCTCCAAATATAAACTGTGGTAGATATAACATTCTTATTACCCTCATCACTCTCCGATTGACGGCAAGCCTTATGAGACTTATCGCCCCTGCAAAACTTCCTGCTGCTTTGAACTCTTCTATATTCCTAAGAGCAATTTTCAAGGCTCCGTGACCTCCCATTGAAAATCCTGCTATGCCAAAGCTACCCACCGGATACTCCTCTCTTATTTTTGGAAGAAGTTCTTTTATAAAATAACTTTCATACTTGTGTGACTTTCTTTTTATAAAGTCAGCATACCAGCTCTCCCCGTTATAACCTGAATCAGGCATAACTAAGATCATCTCTCCTATTTTCCCACAGTGTAAAAGTCCCTCATAATTTTCTATGATTTTGCCTCTCTCCAACCAATCATCTGCACTATCCCTTATCCCATGAAGCAGAAATACGCAAGGATATGTTTTATCCTTTAATATTCTCGGGGACATGACAATATACCTCATATCTTCCCCTGTACAAAAACTTTTTATATGCTTTACTCTAATTTTAATATCCTTACTAAAAGCCAGAGCTTCTGACTCCCATTCCCATTCTACCATTTTTTCTCGGTACCATACACCTGGAAATGTAAGGGTTCTCTCTATTTTTCTTTTTATTTTTTTCTCACTGGTTCCTGTCATTAGATAGAAAATCAGAAGAAATAGTATTATCCCCCACATAAAACCAAACATATATTTCACCCTTTCAAAAACATTCTAAAAAATTATATCAAAAACCAGTTGAAAAGTAAAATTATAGTAATATTATATTTAAAATAATCCAATAATTATAAGTATATATTGGACTTACATTTTAAATTTATGTATTTTTATTAAGAGATTAATTATCTAACTCATCAATTTAAATTTAATACTTATCTAAAACAAACCCTTACTTTATATCATCTCATATAAAAAAAGATGTCGGGTACCCGGCATCTTTTTTTATAGTTCTCCCTCTAAAATTCCGCACTTTTAGGTGTTCTAGGGAAAGGAATTACGTCTCTTATATTAGTCATTCCTGTTATGTACATCATCATTCTTTCAAACCCTAGACCAAATCCCGAATGAGGAAAACTTCCATATCTTCTTAAATCTGTATAAAAAGTGTAATCCTCTTTATCAAGTTTCATTTCATCCATTCTTTTCTCTAGAAGAGACAGGTTATCTTCTCTTTGAGAACCACCTATTATCTCCCCTATACCCGGAGCCAAAAGATCCATTGCCCTTACAGTTTTGTCGTCCTCGTTCATCTTCATGTAAAAAGCTTTTATGCCCTTTGGATAATCTGTTACAAATATCGGCTTTTTAAAGTGTTCTTCAGCTAGATATCTCTCATGTTCACTCTGAAGATCTATTCCCCACTTTACTGGGAAATCAAATTTCTTTTCACATTTTTCGAGAAGATCTATTGCCTCTGTATAAGTAATTCTACCAAAATCGTTATTTAATACATTATTTAATTTTTCAAATAAACCTTTTTCAATGAAGTTATTGAAAAATTCCATCTCTTCTGGGCATTCATCCATAACATATTTGATAACATATTTTACCATCGCCTCTGCAAGCTCCATATTTACTCCTAGGTCTCCAAAAGCAATCTCAGGCTCAATCATCCAGAATTCAGAAGCATGTCTTGAAGTGTTTGAGTTTTCGGCTCTAAAAGTAGGTCCGAAAGTATATACATTTCTAAAGGCTGCACAATAAGTTTCTACATTTAATTGTCCGCTTACGGTAAGGTTGGTTTCCTTCCCAAAAAAATCTTTTGATTCATCTATAGAGCCATCTTCAGTTCTAGGAATATTTTCTAGGTCTAAAGTCGTAACTCTGAACATCTCACCTGCACCTTCACAATCTGCTCCTGTTATTATTGGAGTATGCACATAGACAAAACCACTTTCTTGAAAAAACTTATGAATTGCGTAGGCTAAAACCGATCTTACTCTAAAAACTGCTGAAAATGTATTTGTCCTAGGTCTAAGATGAGCAATAGTCCTTAAGAATTCAAAAGAGTGTCTTTTATTTTGAAGCGGAAAATCAAGGTCTGCCTTTTGAAATATTTCAACTTCAGTTGCAAGCAGCTCTATTGACTGCCCCTTACCCTGAGATTCTACAAGTTTACCTTTGATTACAAGAGTCGAAGAAATTGAAGCTTTTGAGATCTCTTCAAAGTTGTGAAGCTCACTTTCAAATACCACCTGAATCCCTTTGAAAAAAGACCCATCATTTATTTCAATAAATCCGAAGTTCTTTTGTGATCTGATCTTTTTTACCCATCCTGAGATAACAACTTCTTTTCCTAGAAAACTCTCAGTTTCTCTATACAATTTTTTTACTAAAGTTTTTTCCATCTTCTCCTCCAATACATTTTTTAGTGTAGTCATATTCTTAGCTATAGTTGTATCTTTTAATAAGTTATCTTACAATTTGATACAGCTATTTTAACTTTTGTACTTAGGTTCGTTTTCGTCCACTATTTTTATATTGTCTAGGTGTCCTTTAACCTGCGCTTTAAATTTTTCAAGGTACAGATTTCTGTACTTCTGTCTGTCCATTTTTTCCTCTTCTGTCAATTCTCTTTTTTTTGATTCTCCGGCGTAATAATTGACTTTTTTTATAATATCTTTCATATCCATAATAAATCCTCCATTCCATATAAAAAAGCTCTTTGCGAGTATACGCAAAGAGCTCAACTTTCCCAGTATAAAATCCAAGAAAGTACGGAGATACTTACACGAGCACTCGATACCTTTTGCTCTGACGCGGCAATCACGTCCATTCCTAATGATCTTTTCAGACTTTCAGATGGCGGCTCCAAGGTGTTCTTCACTAAAGGCTTCGTTACCGGACTCACACCATAACCGGCTCGCTTAAACTACTTCCTAAAGTTACTCTCCTCTTCATGGCCTTTATTTATATAGGGTAATTATACTTTAGAGTCAACTTCTTTGTCAAGGGTTACTTTCCACTAGCACCATAGTTTGACAGTACTCTTGCGCTAGGATCGCTGACATTACATCCTTCCCATTCTTTATTTGGCATCCAGAAGTCTTTTATTAACTCAGCTTTACCAGGGAAAAACTCTTCGAAGGTATCTCTGTATAACAATGATTCCTTTGTAAACGGAGTTCCGTAAGTATATTTTTTCTTCGCCTTTTCAAGATCTTCATCAGAATATTTCTCTTCAGCAAATGCCTTGATACAGTCAACTAATGAGTGTCCTACAGCATCACTGAAAGCTGCTTTTTCTCTGTAGAGAATGTCATGTGGAAGATAATCTCTGCCTTCAAAGGCCTTTCTAAGAAGGTATTTACCTTTGTTGTATGTATTTAATTTTTTTTCAGGATTTATTCCCATTACATAGTCTACAAATTCTAAGTCTCCAAAAGGAACTCTTGCCTCTAGCGAATTTGCAGAGATACATCTGTCCGCCCTCAGCACATCATACATATAGATCTCTCTGAGCCTTTTTTCTGCTTCTTTTTGAAACTCCTCACCGCTTGGTGCAAAGTCAGTATATTTATATCCAAATATTTCATCACTGATTTCACCAGTCAATAAAACCTTGATATTTGTGTTTTCTCTTATATATTTGCAAACCAGATACATTCCCATACTTGCTCTTATAGTTGTTATATCCCAAGTTTCAAGACAGTAAATTACATGCCTCAAGTTGTCCAAAACATCTTTCTCATTAATACTTACTTCCGTATGGTCTGTTCCTAGATACTCTGCAACCTCTTTAGCATATTTGAGATCGATAGGGTCTTTCTCCATACCGATGGCAAAAGTTTTTAAAGGTTTCTCAAGATTTCTCTGAGCTATTGCACAAACCAGACTTGAATCCAAACCTCCACTTAGAAGATATCCAACTGGTGCATCAGAATCTAGTCTTTTTATTACTCCAGCTTCCAGTCTTTCTCTTATTCCATCTGTTATCTCTTCAAGGTCTCCATCGATAGATTTAGTATACTTTGTCATATCTCTGTAGCATACAAACTCTCCACCCTTATAATAATGTCCAGGAGGAAAAGCGGCCACGTCATCACAGAAGTCAATCAGGCTCTTTACCTCACTTGAAAAAGCGATCTCTTTTGTATCTTTGGAGTAACCGTAAAAAAGTGGTCTTATTCCAATGGGATCTCTAGCTGCTATTACTTCATCGGCTTTTGCATCATACATAACCATAGCATATTCTGCATCTAGGTATTCAAACATTCCTGTGCCCATCTCTTTATATAGAGGTATCAATACTTCGCAGTCACTCTCTGAATGAAATTTATATTTTTTTTGAAGGTCTTCTTTTATTTTTCTAAAGTTGTATATTTCTCCATTGCATATAGCAATGCTGCTATCTAACATAAAAGGTTGCATTCCACTGTTACTGAGGTCCATTATTGATAACCTGTGAAATCCCCATACCCCTTTATCCTTTAATATCTCTGTCGAGTCCGGACCCCTATACACGATTCTATCAAAACTTTTTTCAAACCCTAATAATTCTGCATCTTTCCCCGAATAATACATAATTCCACACATAATTTACCCCCTATTTTGTATAACTAATTTTTTTATAAAAAAAACTCTCTGCAAATATGTGCAAAGAGTCCTACCTTCTTATAAACGGAAATTTCAGTTGAAATTTCAAGAAAGTACGGAGTTGCTTTCATATGCACTCGATACCTTTTGCTTTAACGCAGCAATTACGTCCACGCCTAATAATCTTTTTGCAGACTTTCAGATGGCAGCTCCAAGGTGTTCTTCACTAAAGGCTTCGTTACCGGACTCACACCATAACCGGCTCGCTTAAACTACTTCCTAAAGTTACTCTCCTCTTCTTAGCTTTTATAAACTATTTAATTTTTAATAAAAAAAGCTCTTTACACATATATGCAAAGAGCCTTACCTTCTTATAAACGGAAATTTCAGTTGAAATTTCAAGAAAGTACGGAGTTGCTTTTATATGCACTCGATACCTTTTGCTTTAACGCAGCAATTACGTCCACGCCTAATAATCTTTTTGCAGACTTTCAGATGGCAGCTCCAAGGTGTTCTTCACTAAAGGCTTCGTTACCGGACTCACACCATAACCGGCTCGCTTAAACTACTTCCTAAAGTTACTCTCCTCTTCTTAGCTTTTATAAATTATTTATATTTAATTTAGAATTATTATACACACTATTTATACTGTTGTCAATTATTATTTTAAATATTTCAAATAATAATTCCTTTATATTTTTTACCAATCATATTTTTAACTTCGTTAGATTTCAGTAGTTCATAAAGTCTTTTTATCTGTTTTCTTTTCTTACTTTTATATTTTCCTGCAAGGACATTGATGTATCTTTTGTCGTACTCTTCCAAATAAAGAGCACTTTCCAAAGCTGCACCTCGTCTTTGAAGAATTTCGTTTCCATTTGCAACTATTGCATCAGCCTGATCCATTACCCTCAATAAATATTTTGGACTTATTTCTAAAAAACTTATATTTCTTGGATTTTCAACAATTTGATATTCTTTTGTTAAGCTTATGAGTCCAGTACTCTCTAGGAGCTTGAGTGCTCTGATCTTGTTGCTCTCAATATTTGGAATTGCGATGACAATATTTTTAAATTCTTTTATACTTTTATATTTTTTTGAGTATATTCCCATTTTTTCAAAATATACCTCTCCATAGGAGACAATATTTGTATTATGTTCAATATTATATAAGTTCAAAATATCTCTGTTTTGTGAATAATTAACGTCTATAATTCCCTCTAAAAGGTCAGAATTAGATTGAATATAATCTGAATATTCTATGATCTCAAGTTCAAATTCTTCGTCTTTAAACTTATTCTTTATAAATTTTAGAATTTCTAAATTAGAGTTAGTAACAACCCCTATTCTGAGAGTTTTTTTACTTTGATCATTATTAAAGAATAAAAAATTTGCATTTAAAATACTAAAAAATAAAATAAAAATTCCTAAAAAAGTTGTTTTTCTCATAAAGTCACCTCTATGTATTATATCATAATTATTTAAAAAGATAAGAGGTCTCTTCACTATTTTTAAGAAGGATAAAATGCAATTAATAAGCTCCGTATTTTTCAACAAGGTTACTCTTATTGACATTTAAGACTATTCCTAGAGCTGCAAAAATAGTTATCAGTGAACTTCCCCCGTAACTGAATATTGGAAAAGGTATTCCAGTAACTGGCATTAATCCCGTCACAACAAAGGAATTAATCAAGAGTTGTGTGAAGACTAAACTTGCCATTCCAGCTACAAGGTACTTTGCAAAATAATCCTTTGATTCGATAGCTGTTGTCATAGACAGGTTAAATACAGTATAAAATAAAGTCATTATTAAAAGGACTCCTGTAAATCCCCATTCCTCACCTATCGAGGCTAATATAAAATCTGTATGTATTTCTGGAAGATAACTATATTTCTGAACTCCGTTGGCGTATCCCTTTCCAAATAAACCTCCGCTTCCCATTGCTATCAAAGACTGCCCAACTTGATAGCCTACATCATTGCCATATTCCCCTTTTAAAAGCCCATCTAAATAACTCTTAACCCTTTTTAGCCTGTAACCAACTCCTTGAGTATCATTAATAAGATAATGCACATAGGCTAGGGATGTCATCACTATAATAGATGCCCCCCCTACAAAACCAGCTATTATTTTCCCAGGGATTTTAGACACAAAAAGCATAAATAATAGTATAACCCCATAATGAATTACAGTTCCTAAGTCACCTTGCATCAATATAAGAATAACAAATAAACCAACTATTGGAAGAACATTTCCTACTATCTCAATACTCTTAAAATCTTTTTTTTCTCCAGTTTCAAATAACTTTGCCAATATTATTATATAGGGGATTTTTAAAAATTCGGCCGGCTGAACACTAAAAGGCCCTACTCTTATCCACCCTATAGCTCCATTTATTACGGGAACAAATTTAGGTGCAATTTTAGATCCTATCAAAATTGTCAGTAATAGGATTATAGATGTGTAAAGTGACAATTTTATTATGGATTTTTTTTTATAAAAGGTATAGGGGATTTTATTGGTAGCTACAAATGTCAGCAATGCAACAATAAACCAAACAAAGTGCTTTATTAAAAACTGAAAGGATGAACCGCCTCTGTAACTGTATGTTGCCGAATAAAAACTGGCACTCACTATATTTAAAAGACTCATACTTATAAAAATTCCAAGACATATCCATATTACTAATCTTCTTACCTTGTTTTTTTTTATTGCATTATCCATGCTCAGTCTTTTTTCTATAGACATTTTTTCATAGTACATACTTTGCTTTTCTATCTTCATCTATTCACACTCCACCTGGGAATTTTTTTAATGTAATTATACCATAAATAAATTACCACATCTCAAAGTTTTCTTAAAAATTATTTTTTATAAATTTACTTTCTCCTAACCTCTTAATTTTTTCCAAAAAATAAAAAAATGGCGCTTCCAGCTGGACTCGAACCAGCGACAACACGATTAACAGTCGTGCGCTCTACCAACTGAGCTATGGAAGCACATATATAAAAGCTTGGCAAGTACCTATCCTCCCGGAGGGCTGCCCCTCAAGTACTTTCAGCGTATGCAGGCTTAACTTTTGGGTTCGGAATGTAACCAGGTGTACCCCTACAGCTATTCTCACCAAGCTGTTATCAACATTTAACTGCTGACATCATATTCTTTTGCATGCCATGGGCATTCAAAACTATATAGTAGATTTAGGTTAAGACTTCGACATATTAGTATTGGTCAGCTAAAAACCTCACGGTCCTTACACCCCCAACCTATCAACCTCCTGGTCTCGAAGGTGTCTTAGTTCATATAGAACAGAGTACTTATCTCAAAGCTGGCTTCCCGCTTAGATGCTTTCAGCGGTTATCCGTTCCAAACGTGACTACCCAGCTGTGCCACTGGCGTGACAACTGGTACATCAGAGGTTTGTCCATCCCGGTCCTCTCGTACTAAGGACAGATCTTTTCAATACTCTTGCGCCTGCAGTGGATAGGGACCGAACTGTCTCACGACGTTCTGAACCCAGCTCACGTACCGCTTTAATGGGCGAACAGCCCAACCCTTGGGACCTTCTCCAGCCCCAGGATGCGATGAGCCGACATCGAGGTGCCAAACTTTGCCGTCGATATGGACTCTCGGGCAAAATCAGCCTGTTATCCCCAGAGTAGCTTTTATCCGTTGAGCGACGACCCTTCCATTCGGAATCGCCGGATCACTATGTCCTGCTTTCGCACCTGCTCGACCTGTCAGTCTCGCAGTCAAGCTCCCTTATGCCATTGCACTCTTCGGTTGATTTCCATCCAACCTGAGGGAACCTTTGAACGCCTCCGTTACTCTTTCGGAGGCGACCGCCCCAGTCAAACTGCCCACCTAGCACTGTCTCCATGGCTACAAACCACAGATTAGAATTCCAAAATTACGTGGTTGGTATTCCACCAGCGACTCACACACAGCTAGCGCCATGTCTTCTCAGTCTCCCAACTATCCTATACACGTAATGCCAAAACCCAATACCAAGCTACAGTAAAGCTTCATGGGGTCTTTCCGTCCTACTGCAGGTAACCGGTATCTTCACCGGTAGTACAATTTCACCAGGCCTCCCGCCAAGACAGCTCTCAAGTCATTACACCATTCGTGCAGGTCGGAACTTACCCGACAAGGAATTTCGCTACCTTAGGACCGTTATAGTTACGGCCGCCGTTCACCGGGGCTTCAATTCGGAGCTCTCACTCCTCCTCTTAACCTTCCGGCACTGGGCAGGTGTCAGCCCATATACATCGCCTTTCAGCTTAGCATAGACCTGTGTTTTTGCTAAACAGTTGCTTGAGACTCTTCACTGCGGCCGCCAATCGCTTTAGTTCGCTTGTAACTATCACAATCAGCGGCACCCCTTCTCCCGAAGTTACGGGGCCATTTTGCAGAGTTCCTTAGCGAGAGTTAGCCTGTACGCCTTAGGTTTCTCACCCTGAACACCTGTGTCGGTTTCGGGTACGGGCGGTTATAGTTTAACGTTTAGAAGCTTTTCTCGGCAGCGTGGGATTTGCGCCTTCGTCCGAAGACTCCGCGTAACACCTCAGATCTAACCTGGCGGATTTTCCTACCAAGTCACCCTACATGCTTGCACATGGACAACCGTCGCCATGCGCGCATACCCTTCTGCGTCCCTCCATCACAAACTATAACCGGCGCAGGAATATTAACCTGCTTTCCATTCGCCTACGCAATCTAGCCTCGGCTTAGGTCCCGGCTTACCCAGGGAAGACAAACTTTACCCTGGAACCCTTGTTCTTCCGGCGAGGGGGATTCTCGCCCCCTTTCTCGCTACTCATTCCTGCATTCTCACTTCTGATACCTCCAGGGTCCCTTATCAGTTCCCCTTCAACGGCCTACAGAACGCTCTCCTACCAATCCAACTTAAAAGTTGAATTCCACGACTTCGGTTTATAGCTTAGCCCCGTTACATTGTCGGCGCAGAGACTCTCGACCAGTGAGCTATTACGCACTCTTTAAAGGTATGGCTGCTTCTAAGCCAACCTCCTGGTTGTTACAGAATCTCCACCTCCTTTCCCACTTAGCTATAATTAGGGACCTTAGTCGGTGGTCTGGGCTGTTTCCCTTTTGACCATGGATCTTAGTACCCATAGTCTCACTCCTAAGCTCTAGAACTATGGTATTCGGAGTTTGATTGATTTCGGTAAGCGGTACGCCCCCTAGACCATTCAGTGCTCTACCCCCATAGTTGAACGCTTAAGGCTGCACCTAAATGCATTTCGGAGAGAACGAGCTATCTCCTGGTTCGATTGGCTTTTCACCCCTATACCTACCTCATCCCCCGGCTTTTCAACGACGGTGGGTTCGGACCTCCACTGTGTCTTACCACAGCTTCATCCTGGACAGGCATAGATCACCAGGTTTCGCGTCTACGACCAGCGACTGTATCGCCCTATTCAGACTCGGTTTCCCTACGGCTCCGTTATACTTAACCTTGCCACTGATCGTAACTCGCAGGATCATTCTCCAAAAGGCACGCCATCACCCCTAAAGGCTCTGACCGCTTGTAAGCACACGGTTTCAGGTTCTATTTCACTCCCCTCCCGGGGTTCTTTTCACCTTTCCCTCACGGTACTATTCACTATCGGTTAACAAGAGTATTTAGCCTTACGAGATATGGTCCTCGCGGATTCACACAGGGTTTCACGTGTCCCGTGCTACTCGGGATAGAACACACAACTTAAAGAGTTTACCTGTACGGGGCTATCACCCGCTACGGCGGAACTTTCCAATTCCTTCCAGTTACGTCTTTAAAATTGCCGGATACCTTGTAGTTCTCCAGGCGTTCTTCCCACTACCCCAATACAGCAACGGCTACATCCTTGACACTGTATTGGTTTAGGCTCTTCCCCGTTCGCTCGCCGCTACTTAGGGAATCGTTTTTACTTTCTCTTCCTCGGGTTACTTAGATGTTTCAGTTCACCCGCTTACCTCTTTCGCGCTAGATCTTCAATCTAGCAGGTTGCCCCATTCGGAAATCTGCGGATCAATGCTCAATTGCAGCTAACCACAGCTTATCGCAGCTTATCACGTCCTTCATCGGCTCTTGTTACCAAGGCATTCTCCGTGTGCCCTTAATATCTTAACCTAAATTGTTCATCAGCTAACTCTCTTTCTTGACAATCTTTACTTCGAATGAAGTAGATTTCGTCAGAAAAAAAATTTAATGTTGATTTCTCTACTATATAGTTTCCAATGTCCATCCTGGTTATTACCCAAACCCTCGCGGGAAAGAACAATACCAAATAAATAGAGAAGGTCGTCTGTGCTCCTTAGAAAGGAGGTGATCCATCCGCACGTTCCCGTACGGATACCTTGTTACGACTTCACCCCAATCGCTAATCACACCTTAGGAACATCCCTCCCGTAAACGGGTTAGGCCTGCTACTTCAGGTGCAACCAACTCTCGTGGTGTGACGGGCGGTGTGTACAAGACCCGAGAACGTATTCACCGCGACATTGCTGATTCGCGATTACTAGCGATTCCAACTTCACGCAGTCGAGTTGCAGACTGCGATCCGAACTAAGAACGACTTTCTGAGATTGGCTCCCCCTCGCGGGATCGCGACCCTCTGTATCGCCCATTGTAGCACGTGTGTAGCCCAGCCCATAAGGGGCATGATGACTTGACGTCATCCCCACCTTCCTCCTGCTCGTCGCAGGCAGTCTCGCATGAGTCCCCAACTTAATGATGGTAACATACGATAGGGGTTGCGCTCGTTGCGGGACTTAACCCAACATCTCACGACACGAGCTGACGACAGCCATGCACCACCTGTCACCAAGTTCCTCCGAAAAGGCACCAAAGCATCTCTGCTAAGTTCTTGGGATGTCAAGGGCTGGTAAGGTTCCTCGCGTTGCGTCGAATTAAACCACATGCTCCACCGCTTGTGCGGGTCCCCGTCAATTCCTTTGAGTTTCATACTTGCGTACGTACTCCCCAGGCGGATCACTTATCGCGTTAGCTTGAGCACGGAGGTTCGACCCCCCACACTTAGTGATCATCGTTTACGGCGTGGACTACCGGGGTATCTAATCCCGTTTGCTCCCCACGCTTTCGCGCTTTAGCGTCAGTATTCATCCAGTGAGCTGGCTTCCCCATCGGCATTCCTACAAATATCTACGAATTTCACCTCTACACTTGTAGTTCCGCCCACCTCTCTGATACTCTAGCCTTCCAGTTTCCAACGCAATACGGAGTTGAGCCCCGCATTTTAACATCAGACTTAAAAGGCCGCCTAGACGCGCTTTACGCCCAATAATTCCGGATAACGCTTGCGACATACGTATTACCGCGGCTGCTGGCACGTATTTAGCCGTCGCTTCTTCTGGTGGTACCGTCACTTTCTTCTTCCCACCTGAAAGCACTTTACAATCCGAAGACCTTCATCGTGCACACAGAATTGCTGGATCAGACTTTTAGTCCATTGTCCAATATTCCCCACTGCTGCCTCCCGTAGGAGTAAGGGCCGTGTCTCAGTCCCCTTGTGGCCGATCACCCTCTCAGGCCGGCTACCCATCATCGTCTTGGTAGGCCGTTACCCTACCAACTAACTAATGGGACGCAAAGCTCTCCTCTAGCGCATATAGCCTTTCATAGTTCTGCGATGCCGCAGTTCCATAATATCCGGTATTAGCTGTCGTTTCCAACAGTTGTCCCAGTCTAGAGGGCAAGTTCTTTACGCGTTACTCACCCGTCCGCCACCGTACTATCACCCGAAGGTGAATTCCAGTCGACTTGCATGTGTTAAGCATTCTGTCAGCGTTCATCCTGAGCCAGGATCAAACTCTTCATTCAAAAAGTTTATTTAAATCTCTTGCGAGATTATCAACACCTAACTGTGTCCAAATCTTGTTTGGACTTCTTTATGTCATATCTGACATTCTTTTGACTTCCTTCTCTATTTAATTGCTAATGTCCTTTTGTTTTCTATCTGTGTGCCTCTCTCGTGCACAAGGAGTATAATATCACAGTTGAAAATATGCGTCAACATTTTTTTATTTTTATTTTAAAATTTGTATAAGCATAACCTGACTAGAAGATTTACTCATTCAAAATTTTCAGAAAGGTTTTCTATTATTTATATTGAACATATAAATTAAAGAACTAAATTATTGGGGTGATTTGTACTATGAATTATTTTAAAAATAATAAATCTCTGTGCTTATCTATTTCAAATGCTGAACAAATTTTAAAAAAAGAATTTATAAATATAAAGTTGGAACTAACTCTTATTTCTAAAAACATAAACATAAAACAAACACTTATTATTTCCGAAGTTACCCGTTCAGGACAATTTTTTTACATGACTTTTCTAGAAATTTCAGACCTGTATATAAACACTCTAGAATTTGATTCCATTTATTATTATTCTCCCGGTTCCCTAGTATTTGTATTTATGGATGGTTCTACCCTCACATTTAGACCGTTAGAAAATTTGAATAAATTAAAAATTTTACCGGTTGAAAAATAAAAAAACCTGTGAAATCACAGGTCTGATCTTTAAAAAATGGCTGGGCTGGCTGGATTCGAACCAGCGCATGACGGAGTCAAAGTCCGTTGCCTTACCGCTTGGCGACAGCCCAACAATTGTAAAATTAAATGGTGCGTCACACAGGGATCGAACCTGTGACAACACGATTAAAAGTCGTGTGCTCTACCAACTGAGCTAGTGACGCAAATGGTCGGAACAGCAAGATTTGAACTTGCGACCCCCTGCTCCCAAGGCAGGTGCGCTACCGGGCTGCGCTATGCTCCGATTTCTTTTCATGAACAGGAAAAATTATATCACAAGCATATGTTCATGTCAATATTTTTTATAATACTAATAGTCTCTATCTATATTCAGATTGTAAAATTAAAAAATTATAATTTTATCTCATAAATAACTGGTATAATCATTTATGAAAACAATCTCTTTTTCTTTGAAATTAAGTCCTAAACAATAAATTAATTTAATTTGGAGGAATATTTTATGTGTAATTATAAAGCAGTTATATGTGACCTTGACGGAACTCTTTTAAATTCAAATCATACAATTTCACATTATACTAAGGAAGTCATAGAAAAAATTAAAACTTTGGGAATCAAGTTTTTTATCGCTACTGGCCGTCATCATAAAGATGCTTTGGCATTTAGAAATATTTTGGGTTTAAATTCTTTTCTAATAACTTCAAATGGAGCAAAAATACACGATGAAAATGACGTAGAAGTTTTTTCCCATAACATACCTAAGGAAATTGTAGAAAAAATAATTGAAGTCCCCATTGATCCAGAAATACAACGTGGAATTTATAAAGATGAGTTCTGGTTTCTTGAAAAGTATATAGACAGTCTTGAGGTTTTCCATAAAGAATCCGGATTCTCTTTTATTGTGAAACCCTTTGAAGAATTAAAAAATGAAGATGTTACAAAGTTTTTTTTCATAAGTGAAAACTGCAGTAAAATAAACAAGTTGGAAGAAATTCTTAAATTGAAATTCAAAGGATTAGTTAACATAACTCTATCTTTTGAAAATTGCCTCGAAATAGTTCAAAACGGTGTTTCCAAAGGTAAGGCCATAGAAGAAATACTAAAAAAAGAAAATATAGCTATTGAAGATGCTCTAGCCTTTGGCGATGGACTGAATGATCTAGATATGCTGCAAACCGTTGGAAAAGGCTTTTTAATGGGAAACTCCCATAAAAAATTAATCCAGAGTCTACCAGGATATGAAGTTATAGACACAAACAGTAATGATGGTGTTGCCAAACATTTGGAAAAAATATTTTTATAATTAAATCAATAAAATAAGCGGCTATCGGCCGCTTATTTTATAAATGCACTTGCTATAACTTTTCCGTCAAAATCATAAAGCACTAGTCCTTGTCCCGGAGTGACTGCTCGCACTTTATCGTCTAAAAACTTAACCTTAATTAAATCCTTCCCTAAAACTTCTATTTTACAAAGGTGGAGTATATCTCTAGATCTTGTTTTTGCATGACAATCAATCCCATCTATGTCCTCAATTTTTTCAAAGGATAATACATTTACACTATCAGCAAAAAGCTCACTTTTAAAAAGGTCTTCGTTGTCACCAACTATAACCCTATTCTTTTCAGAATTTAACTTCAAAACATATAATGGAGTTTCATGTTGTATTCCGAGACCTTTTCTTTGTCCAATTGTATAAAATGCAAACCCCTTATGCTTTCCAAGGATTTTCCCATCTTTAGTTATTATATCTCCCTCTTTTTCTACTCTTCCACCAGTCATCTCCGTCAAAAATTCTTGGAGTTTACCATCCTCTATAAAACATATCTCTTGAGAATCCCTTTTCGCATAAACCCTAACTCCCAAATTTTCAGCTATTTTCCTGACCTGAGATTTTTCTAAGTCTCCTATGGGAAACATCAGATATTTTAAATTTTCTCTTTTCACTTGAGATAAAAAATAAACCTGATCTTTTTTAGGGTCATCCCCCATATAGAGATTTCCATTTTTTATTTTGGCATAGTGTCCTGTAGCAACAAAATCTGCTCCCATCTTTATTCCATACTCTAGAAGTTTACCTAGCTTTATGTATCTATTGCAGACCATACAAGGGTTAGGGGTTCTTCCCTTTTCATACTCCTCTACAAAATAATCCACGACCCTTTCTTTAAATGGTTCTTTTAAATTTATAACATAATGAGGAATATTAAGATCATCACATACCCTCTTGGCATCATATATATCATCAAGGCTGCAGCATGTTTTTAAATTGGAATTTTCACTTAGTTCATCCATGCCGCTCCAATGCTTCATTGTAATCCCTATTATATTATAACCCTGCTTTTTTAGCATATATGCGACTGTAGAACTATCTACACCTCCGCTCATTCCTACAGCCACTGTATACTTGTTATTTTCAGGATTATATTCAATATACTTATTAAAATCTTTCAAATCAAAAACCATTCCACTACCTCTTTTCTTAAAAATATAAATTCATAAATTTTTGAAAAAAATAGGAAAAAGCTATTCCTTCATTCATTTTATGATTAATTCAGTGATAACAAAGTGTCAACAGAGTTAAAGCTCCAAAGAATAGCAAAACTAGGCCGCAGCTCTTTGTTATTTTCTCCAATGTCGACAATTCTATTTTTTTTCTCCAGTGATATAATATATAAGTGATGATAAACCACATTGAGGCTCCACCTATAAATATTCCCCCCCCCAATTTGAGCGGAAGAAATTTTGCATTATCTTCTACTATTCCTAATGTTGTAAATATGGCTACAAATACAAATACCGTTGACGGATTTGCTAGAGTAACCAAAAAACATGTGAAAAAATTTCTTATTATACCTTCTCCTTCATTTTCAAGCTGTTTTACTTCAAAATGAGTTTTAAACTTTTTATATCCCATTATTACAAGGCATAATCCCAATATAAACTTCAAATAGGGTTCATATCTTAGTATAAGAACTTCGATTTTATTCAAAAACAGATAGGCCAAAAGACCATATACTACATCTACTGAAACCATCCCTAAAGCAGAAAAATATCCTTCCTTTTCGCCTTCTACGAGAGTTTTTTCCATACAGTATATCCCTATGGGACCAAGAGGAAGTGATAGGATAAATCCAGTTAACATCCCCTTCAATAAAACTATCTCCAAATTCCTCACCTATTTTCTCTAGATTATATTTAGATTTCTCTCGTTTTCTACCGCTATTTCCAACATTTCTATAAAATAATCTATATCTTCTTTTTTTATAAACCGTCCCAGGCTGATTCTCAAGGTACTCTTAGCTCTAATACTGCTAAGACCTATGGATTCTAAAACATGAGATGGACTCAACGTACTTGAAGCACAGGCTGATCCGGCACTTACCGCAATTCCTTTCATATCCAGAGCAAATAGCAATGATTCTGCTTCAACTTTTTCTAACGTAATGCTTGAGGTATTGAAAAGTCTATTGTCTAAGTCTCCATTTATTGTTACTTTCTCTATTCTCTCAAATATTTTTTTCTCCATATAATCACGGAGATTTCTTTCTTTTTCCAGTTCGGGATATAGATTCTCTAGAGTTATTTCCAAAGCTTTTGCCATGCCACATACTCCAGTCACATTTTCTGTTCCTGCTCTCCTGTTTCTCTCCTGGTGTCCACCTGTCATTAATTTTTCTATTTTTACACCACTTTTTACATACAGAGCCCCTATACCCTTTGGTCCGTAAAATTTGTGAGCAGAAAAGGAAAAAAGATCAATATTTTCAAAATTTATTTTAACCTTGCCCATACTCTGCACTCCGTCTACATGGAATAGGATACCTTTTTCTTTAGCTATCTTACCAATCTCCATAATAGGCTGCAAAGTCCCTATTTCATTGTTAGAATGCATTATAGATATCAATACAGTCTCATCCTTTATATTTCTACTCAGCTCCTCTATACTAACTCTACCTTTTTCATCAACTCCGAGATAAGTTACTTCCCATCCTAAGGTCTCCATGTCTCTAAAGGTATTTAGAACAGAAGAATGCTCAATCACCGAGGTTATTAGATGCATTCCTTTTTTTTGAAGGCATCTGGCTGCTCCTCTTATGGCCATATTGTTAGATTCTGTCCCTCCAGAAGTGAAAATAATCTCTCTGGATTTTAATCCTAATAGTCCGCTTATCATCTCTCTAGACTCTTCTAAAAATTTTTTCCCTTTTTGCCCTATTTGATGGACACTCGATGGATTTCCATAACTCTCTCTCATGACTTTTATCATTGACTCTATTACTCTTTCATCCATCTGAGTTGTAGCGTTATTATCTAAGTAAACACTTTTTTTATTCATTCATCCATTACCACCATATATTATTAAAATTAAAAACCATACCTTGATTATGCTATATCATCTTTTTTTTATTAAAAAAATTTTTAGAGTTTTCTTCCACATTTCGGACAATACTCATAGCCACCTATTATTTTTTCTCCGCATTCACATACTCGATTTTCATAAATAACCTCTTCTATATCTCCGTATGCAACTTTCTCTGTTTCTATTATTCTTCCGATAGAATCATCACTCAATTTATACAAACTGCCACATGAGGTACATTTTAAAGTATATTTTTTTCTAAATTTGAATACAGGAATAAAGAAAAATTCAAATACATTTGAATTTTCTATTAGTTCTCCCTTCTTATTCAGACACCCTGTACATTTAAATGAGACTTCCTTGACTTTTTTATTTCTGTTATTTATACTGAAAATTCCTATAAAAAACACTTTTTATCCTTTCGATTGCTTTATTTAATCTTACCATATTTTTGTTATAAATAAAAAGATTTTAAAAATTTTGAAATTTTTGTAATCCCTGTATTATAATACTTTTAATATGATCAAAAGCAAACAAAAAAAATTATAATTTTAAAAGGATGATGAACTTCCACTTCTATTTTTCCTTATTACAATAGAAGCTGTTCCCAAAAGGTTTACATCTTGTTCATTTATATATATTTCCTCATAATCTGGATTTTCAGGAAGAAGTATTATGGAGTTTCTCATTTTCATAAGACGCTTTAAGGTGGCTTCACCATCTATTGCCACAGCTATTATATCCCCACTTTTAGGATCTAAGTCTTGGCGAAGTAAAACAAGGTCCCCATCCTCTATACCTGCATTCTTCATACTATCCCCTCTTACTCTCAAGAAAAATCCATTTTTATCCTTCACAAGCTCTTTTGGAAGATAAAAACTTTCATTTTCTTCAGAGTTCATAAAAACTGGAATATCTCCTAAGATCTTTCCATATATGGGTAAGGACATGACATATTCATAGGAATACCTTTCGCTTATGTTACCAAAATCAACTTCCATACTTCCGTCATCATCTCTGAAAATAATAAGCTCTCTACTTTTTTCTAAGTCAAAGGCTGTATTCATATCTGCCTTAGAAGGCATCATGTCCATCTCAAAAATTGGGATATCTTCTTTTTTTTCTCCAGAACTATCAAAAACTTCAAAAGCAATACCGTCAGTAACCATACAGTATTCCACATCTTTAGATACCGACGCATAACTTAGTATTTGATTTCTACCAGATTCTATTCCATTTTGCATAGATTTTACCTCTATGTATATAAAGGTCTTCTTTTTCCCGTTTTCATATCTACTCACTGCGATATCCACAAAACCCTTTTTAGACCCCATAATCACCGGATGCTCTATCTCTATCAGCTCCTGTGGATATTTATAGTTATTTATCAATTCATTTATAACCCATTGTCTAACTTTCTCCTCTGGGAAATATAAATTGATCAATTTTTCTTTAAACCTATATTCCTCCAATGAAATATTATAAATCCCTCTAATACGGCTTTTCTTATCAAATCTCAAATATTTTGATTTTATCTCACTTATAAATTTTGATGGTTTTATACTAGATGTAATATATAATGTTTCCGTTGCTCTGGTCATTCCCACATAAAAAAGCTTCTTTTCTGTAACCGCCTCAAACTCTCTTATTTTTTCATCCTTTGAGGAATAAAATGGAACCACTCCTTCATTTACATTTATCAAAATAACCACTTTGCTCTCAATTCCCTTGATTGAGTGCATTGTCATAAGTCTCACGGCATCTTTTTCAAAGTCACTGTTATCTCTGTCGAGTATTTCACACTGAATACTATTATCTTTCATTATTTGCCTTGCATTTTCTAACTGTAATCTCGATCTTCCAACAACTACGATCTCATTCATCTTGTAATCTGACAGCTCATTTTTTATGAGATTTACCAGATAATCCATTTCCTGAGATTCTGATAAAAAGTGTCTATAGACTGGATAATCCCCCTGCCTGTCAATTAGATATGGTTTAACATAGTTTTCATCGTCAACTATGTTGTGTGATTTTTCTAAAAGACTGTAGGCAGCCTGAGATATTTGAGTTGTTGTCCTAAAATTTTTACTCAGTGTTTTGCTTCTCCCAGCCATGTTAAAACCTATCGTTGTAAAATTTCTTCCATTCCCCAACCATGATTGTGAATATATGCTCTGTGCACAATCAAACAAAAAAGTTATACTAGAATACTCCTTTTCATTGTACACTTTTTTCAGCAGTTCTAGCTGCAGTTTCGATAGATCTTGGCTTTCATCTATTATTATGTGGGTAAATTTATTTACACTGCACTCATCCATAGTCTCTAGGGCTATTCTTCTTACATCATTAAAATCCACATAGTTTCTTTTTAATAACTCTTCAGAATATAGTTCCATTAAATTATAGATTGCTTTCCTTATCTTTGAATTTTTAGGAAGTCTGTGGCTGTGCTCATCGTATTTTGTTGCACCCACTCTGTCTGCATTTTGATACTCACCTTCTATATAGTTACAGGATTTTATCCATTCTATCTCGTCATAAAGAAATTTTAGATTATCCTGACTAAATAAGCTCATATCTTCATATTCTTTGGACAATTTTTCTATATATTCTCCTATAATCGAAAACTTTTCACTGTTGCTTATATTTGTGGAATATTTTTTATCATTTTTTTTGCAGGATTTTAGATAATAAGGATAGATTAAGCCGTCTATCGTTGTTATTTTTATCCTGTCCCTAGGAAGTTCAAATAAGGTCGGATAATTTTTTTTATATTCTTTTTCTATTTTTCCATAAAGATATCCCATATAATTAACTAAAGTTTTGTTGTAAGTCATTAGAAGAATTGAATCATCTGGTTCAAAACAATAGTTGTTGAGCAAAAATGGGATCCTGTAGACTCCTACTGTTGTCTTGCCGCTTCCAGCTATGCCCTTTACAAGCATAGGTCCTGAAGGCTTTGTATAGGATATTTTTTCCTGCTCTTTATTAAGATGCATCTTCTTCCTCCGATATTTTATCTCAAATAAAATCGCCATGATCTTCTTTGTATAATCTTATTTTTGCTGTTTCTTGACCCTTAAAGGTCTTTAAATTATATCTTTAGTTGAAAATAAACACAACATTTTTAGTAAGAATATGTACTTTCATCCTCTTAAAATAAAAAGTGCATCTAGCTCCTACAGATGCACTTTTTATTTTATTATTTTTTTTATTTTATTACAAAATCTATATCTTCTTCCTGTTGTTCATCCTTATTTTCTCCAATAATTTTCACAATAGCTCTGTCTGGAATACCTATTAGAGTATCCCCGGGTACACTGGCCCATCCCTGCTTTACAATTAATTTTAACTTTAAAATTTTTGGTGAATTTGAGCTAGTAACCCTTTTTTAATATTACCTTTATCTTATTCTTGAACTGAACATTTATTCCGCCTAAATTGGTCTCCACAAATATATTTTTTTCATCTTCTTGCAATTTATAGATATATTTTAGGCTACCGTCAACATATATTTCAGCCTTTGAGGCCTTTTGAGTTTTCATCCCTTTTATATTAATTAACAAAAAAGTAAACAATGAAAAAATAAAAGCATATAATAAGATATCACCTTTTTTGAAATAATTTTTTCTTTTCATTTGCACTTCCTTTAACCTATTTTCTTTGATATCTTCAAAAATACACAATAATTTTTAGACTCTAAAATGAAAGATTTAAATTTTTCATTTTATAATTTTACTTTTTTGTAGCAATTCCTATTTTTTCACCCATATATATTTTGGTTTCGATTCCTTTTAAAGTATTTTCCACTATATCTTTATCTATTTTGATTTTTCCACTTTCAAATAACATAATACATGTGGATCCTCCAAAATAAAAATAACCCTTTTCATCTCCTTTTTCCACAAGAGTATTTGGAACATAAGTTTGTTTTATTCCTCCAACCATTGTAGCCCCTATTTCACCAAGTAATATATCACCAAATTCCTCACTATCTAACAAGGCATATTCTCTTTTATTTTCACAAAATATCATAAAGTTTCTTTTTATTGCATAGGGAGATACTGAATAATAATATCCATCTATTTTTTTATTATCACTTATACTTCCACCTGCAGGAAAATGAAACCTATGGTAATCAGAAGGTGCAAGTCTAACTATAACAAAAGTTCCACCTTGAAATTTATCCGCAAGTTTATCATTCTTTAAAAACTCACCTAATGAAAATTCTGATCCCTTTAGAAAAAATTTATCTTTTTTATCTATAGTCTCATAAGCCAGTATTTTCCCGTCTGCAGGAGATGAAAGTTCATCTTTATTTTTAGATATTTTCCTCGCATCTTTTTTTAATTTTCTTATAAAAAAATCATTAAAAGAGTTAAATTCACCTATTTCCTTCACTGATTCTTTCATCTTTATATTGTTTTCTTCTATAAAAGAGCTTATTTTTTCACGTGATTTACTCCTATCCATCATTCTACCATACAGGGATGATAAAAATTTTCTTTTAACTATGAATTCAAGAGGTAGTTTCCCAAAAGGATTATAATATAAAAATTTCAAATAACTTTCTCCTGGAACTTTCTCTTGTTTTATTTCTCCTGTTTTTCTCTCTAAATACTTTATTTTTTCAAATTTCATTTCTCAACCTTTCAGATTTTTAATAAAATTATACCACACATCAAATATAAATTTGAAGTTTCATTTTTACTTAAGACGTGATAACATATGTGCATATTAACTTTATAGGGGGTAAATTATGGAACGTATCGCACTGATTGCTCATGATAAGAAGAAAGATGACTTGGTGGATTTTGTGAAAAAATATAAGGATTTTTTCGAAAAATTTGAACTTGTATCAACTGGAACAACAGGTGGAAGAATAATTCAAGCTACAGATTTAAAAGTTCACAGATATTTATCTGGTCCTTTAGGAGGGGATCAACAAATTGGATCTGATATTGCAAACGAAAATATAAAAATTGTCTTTTTTTTTAGAGATCCTCTTACAAGTCAACCTCATGAACCTGATGTTCAGGCATTAATAAGATTATGTGATGTTCATAAAATCCCTGTAGCAACAAATAAAAGAACTGCAGAATTATTAATCACTGCTTTGAAAAATGAAATTTAAATTTTAAATATCTTTTCAAATTTCAAGTTGCACAAATTTCAAAGTATAAAAAAGTGCAACTTGAATGTTTTATTCCAGATCTCTTCAAACTTTCCTCATCCCATTCACTCTTTAATATAACTAGGATAACGCTTATATATATTTTCAAAATTAAAATTATCGAAAAATAAAAATATAAATTACTTTAGATAACTAATGTCTTTTCATCAAATTATTCATCCTTATCAAATTATAATTTTTCAATAATATCTTACTTCATCTTTAAGAATTTTTTTAGCTTCCTTATATTCTGGAAAAAATTTTTTAACTTCATTCCAAAATTCTTTAGAATGATTATGATGAAGCAGATGGCATAGTTCGTGTATTATCACATATTTCATTATTTTCAGATCTGCCTTTATTAATTTTATATTTAAAGTTATATTCCCATTAGAATAACATATTCCCCAAGAGCTTTTTAAAGGCTTGACTCTGATTTTTGCAGGATAAACCCCTATAATTTCACTCCATTTCTTGACTTCCTCCAATAATATTTTTATTCCTTCCTCTTTCATATTGCTTTCCATAAAACTATTTTTTCTTTTTGGCAATATTTCCCCTAGGAACCTTACCGTTCCATTTGGATTTATTTGTCTCCTTTTTTTTTCATATTCAGTTAATTTTTTTTCTATAATCTCTATATTTTTAATTATAAAATATTCACCATTTTTATAAGTCTCTCTTTTAGGTATTGAAAGCTCTATTGAGTTTTCATCCCTTATTCTTAAAATATAATTTTTTTTACTTCTCTTTATTATCTTATATTGTATAGTTTTTTTTAATTTTTCTATCTTTCCCTCTTTCATTTTAAGCTCCTTTTTTAGTGTCGCGGCGACACTAAAAAATCCCCATTATGGGGATTTTTTAAATTTGACTTTTAATTTTCTTTATCAATGAATATTTAAGTTCTAAAAGATCTTTTGACAGATCAACTTTGTATTTATGTGGATTTACAAGTCTCTTTCTTTCATCTGACATATTATTTAGATTTTCAATATAATAGTCCCGTGAACCTTCAACATCTAGCAACGCTTTACAGTTATCGGTCAAAATCCCATTTTTTACATATTGAATAGTTATTTTTTTAGCAGTATATTCTCCTGATCTAAGCACACTTCTTTTGAAGTCATATTTTTCATCTATTATCGTAAGATCTTGGTTTTCCAAAATTTTAATTTTATCTTCATCTTTATCTACAAGAGTTATGAGGTCTGCATAGGGAGCACCTAGATTATCATAAATTCTATAGATCTCTTTAAACCCCGGATTAGATATTTTAAAGACATCTTCTGAAAGCTTAATCACAGGTTCTCCACTAATCTGAACAATTTTGTATACTCCTCCAAAACATGGATTTGATTTACTAGTCGCTATAGCATCGCCTACACCAAAAGAATCTACACAAGCCCCTTGTTCTCTTAATGATCTGATCAGTTCCTCATTTAGTGAACTTGTCAAAACTATTTTAGCTTTTTTAAGTCCTGCATTATCCAGTTCTTTTCTGCATTTTTTAGATAAGTATGCTAAATCTCCAGAATCAATTCTTATTCCATAAATTCCGTTATAATTATCATCTATTCCATTTTCTTTAAAGGCATCTATAGCATTCTTTATACCCATTCCAATTGTATTATAAGTATCTATCAACAGTATTAGTGTATTATTCTCTCTTTCTCTTCTGTGCTTTATAAAAAGATCAAAAGCACGTTTTTCTGCATCTCTGCCTATTCCAAAGGTTTGAACATAGGAATGAGCCATAGTTCCAATACTTGGAATTCCGTATTTGTACTCAGTCATAATATTAGAGTGGCTAGAACAACCTCCAATATAAGCAGCCTTGTTCCCTAATACGGCACTATCGAAGCCGTGAGCTCTTCTCGTGCCAAATGCCGACACTCCTATAGGGTCTGCCGCTCTGGTGACCCTAGAAGCCTTTGTGGCAACCGCCATTTGAAGATTCATAGTGTTCAATATAGGAGTCTCTAATATCTTGGCTTGGATTAGAGGTGCTTTGATTGTTATAACTGGTTCATTCGGATACGCTATTTCCCCGTCTCTTAATGCATATACATCCCCAGTAAATTTCATCTTTACTAAATACTCTAAAAGATGTTTTTCATCTATAATTTTTGAAAAATATTTTCTTTTCTCATCTTCTGAAGCGTTATTCAAAGTTTTTATAAGATTTAGAACTTCTTGCACACCGCATACAACAGCAAATCCACCATCTTCAGTTCTTCTAAAATACATATCAAAAATAGCTTCCTGATCTTCAAGTCCTTCCATCAAGTATACATCACTTTCTGTATATTGATATCTATCTGAATTAATAACCTTTGCAAATTCTGTCAATAAAATTTCTTTGTCCAAAGTAATTACCCCATTTCCATTATTATCCTTAATATTATTTAGTATAACACTATCATATTTATTTTACAACTTCCATCCTTGCAAAATAGAAGTAACTATATTAAAATCTTATTATCATGATTGAAAGGAGCATAAATATTATGAGGGTTGTCATTCAAAGGGTTTCCAAAGCCCAAGTATCCATTGAAGGTAAAATCGTTGGTAAAATAGAAAAAGGTCTTCTCATTCTCCTAGGCATTACACACAGTGATAATGAAGCAGATGCAAAATGGCTTGTCGATAAAATTTCCGGACTGAGAATATTTTCTGATGAATGTGGAAAAATGAACAAATCCATAGAGGATGTCAATGGTGAAATCCTTTTAATTTCTCAATTTACATTGTATGGGGATTCTAGAAAGGGGAGACGTCCTAGTTTCATTGAGGCTGCTAAACCCGATGTAGCAATTCCCTTATATGAAAAATTTATTCAATTTATCACAGAAAAAAATATATCTATTTCTAAAGGTATCTTTGGTGCCGATATGAAAGTGGAGCTTTTAAATGACGGACCTGTCACTATGATAATCGATTCTCCAGAAAAATAGATTCTTTTAAATGTAGATAATTTTCTTGGTATATAAAAAAGAAAAAGGCTGTTGAAAATAAAATCAACAGCTCAAGGAATATTAATATTCCTTTCTTAACATATTTAATTTAGTTAGCGATCTTATCTACAAGCTTCTTACCAGGTTTAAATTTAACAACTTTTTTAGCTTTAACAGTCATTTTTTTTCCTGTCTGAGGATTTCTTACTTTTCTTTTAGCTCTTTCTACAACTTCCCATTTACCCCATCCGATAAAATTAACTTCATTTCCATCTACCAAAACATTTTCAATAGTATCTAACAAAGCATTTAATTTTCTTTCAGCTTCTGCCTTAGATACAAAACCTCCATTTTCGCAGTACTTCGCTATAAATTCTTTCTTAGTCATTACCATCCCCCCTTTATTACCTAGTATACTATATATTTTTCTTAAAACAAGTTATCAGAAAAAAATATTTACAAAAAAATTATATAGCACATCTCTTTATTTCCTTTTTTTATTTATTGAATTTTATAATTAATTGCAACAAAAAAGACTCATAGATATTCCAATGTATGTACGACCAAACATTAAAAAGGAGTGTCTATGAGTCACAAACATTTTATCATTGATGAAAGAGAAAGTATATTGAAATTTCTAGCGCTTGACTTCAACCTTGAGCAAATAACCACTGAAATTAGAAAACATAAGTTCAGCATAAGCAGAGAAATAAAAAAAATTTAATTGATAAAATCTACAACCCATATAAGGCTCAACAACTTTAATAAATTAACCCAAGTTGCTACTTCATATTTAAAAATGTATAACCCATTAAAAATAATAGAATTTTGAGTTCAAAACACCTAGAAGTAACACTATGGATAGACTTTGGCATCAATCTATTTATAGAACTTCCTACAGTTTCAATTAGTTTTCTTTTTATATGATCAAGAAATAGGCTACGCCTAGTTCAAACCCCTGCCCCCACTCATGGGGGTTTTTTGATATAATAACCTATGGCTATTAAAATTACAGATATTTTTACCAAATCTAATACTGAAAGACTTTTCAAAGAAAAACACGATTTCTTTAAACATTTTCACAAAGATCATATTGAATTTATTAAAAAATCTATTGATAATGCTAGACTTTGCTGTGATCTTTCTTATGCTAAAGCTACTTTTAAATGCCCTATTTGTGGTGAACTTGATTATCGACCTGTTTCATGTAAGTCCAAATTTTGCTCTTCTTGCGGTAAACTGTATGCTGAAAAATGGGCTCTTAAACTTTCTCAAGATATGATTGATCAAAAACATCGCCATATCCTTTTTACTTTTCCTGATTTTCTATGGAAATATTTTTTAGCTAAGCGCCATGGTCTAACTTTACTTTCTAACCATATCAATCAGCTTTTTAAAGAATGATTTAAAAAACATAAAATCAGATACTATGGTCTTGTTATTGCTATCCACTCTTTTGGTAGAGACTCTTCTTTTCATACTCATTTTCACGTTATTATTTCCCTTGGTGGATTTAAAGAAGATTTTACCTGGAAAAAACTTGAATATTTTGAACCTAAGTTTTTTAACTCTTCTTGGAGATTTCTGGTACTACAAACTATTAAATCTCTTTATCCTAATTCTAAAAAAGCTATGAAAGCTATTTCTACAGCATATTCTAAAGAATTCTATGTTGCTTTAAAAGGGCAACCTATTAAGAAAAACCTCAAATACATTGAATATATTGGTAGATATCTTATGCGTCCTGCTATTGCTGAATATAGAATAACTCATTACAATGGGAAACATGTAACATTTTGGTATACGGATACTAATACTCAAAAGAAAATTACTCTTACCCTTTCTACAATTGAGTTCATGACTAGGTTAGTTTTACATATTCATCCTAAAAACTTCAAAGCCATCCGTAGGTTTGGATTTTACGCTAGAAATATCAATAGTTCTCTTAAGGATACAATTTCCCTTTTCAAAAGGAAGTTTCTTTTTAAAAGGAAATTACCTACTTGGGCAGAACGTTTATTCGCTCAATATGGAAAGGTTAAACTTATTTGTCCAAACTGTAATATTCGTATGGAATTATTCGAATTCAGCCATAAAAAATATGGAGTTTATTCCTATAAGTAGCACTTAAAAACTGAATAGATATTTTTTCGCATAGTTCTAGCTATGCTTTTTGTCATTTCATTTTTAAAGATTTCTATATTCTTAAAAACAACTCAACATAAAAATAACATTCTTACTAGAGCATTTTTTCTATGCTTTGTTCCAAATCCAAAATTATAGTTTCTTAGATAACAAGAAATTCCTGACTTTTACTTTTAGAACGCTTTGAATTTTTACGTCTCATAGGTGAAAGGTAAATATCAACATCACTTAATACGTCTTCAAGAACATAGTCATTATATGCTCTGTCCGCATAAATAATGGCATCTTTTGGCAAATCAAAACTAAAATCTTTAAATGCTGTAATATCAGCAATAGATCCAGGTAATATTTTATATTCTACAGGTAAGCCTTTTTCATTTGTCATCAAATGGAGTCTTGCTCCGAAAAAAATTTTCTTTTACTTGAAATGTATCCTCTGTAAAGATCATGATCTAAATATATTTTGCATCTAGGAATTCTATAATTGTCACACACAGAGATAGGGAAAGAATCAATCATAAATTCTTTGGTTTCAGATCTATTTTTATTATCTTTATTGCCCCTTATCCAGTTTGGACTCTTGCGCGAATTAATATATAATATACTTAGATCAATATTAAGGAGCAAAGAGATGACTAGAAGAAGATACTCTATGAAAGAAAAAGAAAGAATATTAGAAGAAGTTAAACTAGCTAAGAATAGAAGAGCTGTGGCAGCTAAGTACAATCTGGCTGAAAGTACCATCAGAGGGTGGGAAAAAAAGCTTTCTCAGAAAGAATCGGGTCAACATAAGGATTTAAGTAAAATTAATAAAACCCTTGAAGCTGAAAATAAGGCACTGAAGGAAATTTCTGCTGAAAAGGATCTTGAAATCAAGATTTTGAAGGATATGTTAAAAAAGATGTAACCACTATTTTTAAGTATCAAGTAGCAAAATATTGGATTGATGAAGGTAATAAACCTTCCTTGGTCCTGAAGATAGTGGGGTTACCTAAGTCTACTTACTACTATTACAAAGATAAACAGAAAGAATATAAAATAGTAAAACCTAAAAGAGCAGGCGCAAAGTCTAAAGGATATACCTTTAATTTTAAAAATGAAAAAGTTTCAGATGATAAGATAAAAGAATTTTTAAAAAGTTATGATGAAACTAGAGAATGTGCATATGGATATAGAAAAAGAGCTCATGCAGTTAAAAGAGATTGGGGAATAATTCTTAATCATAAGAAGTCTTATCGGTTATGTAAAGAATTAAAGCTTCTTCGAAAATATCTACCTCAACCAAAAGAAAAAAAGGTTTTAGCTACAAATAAAAAGGTACAATCATCAAATAAATTATGGGAAATAGATGTGAAATATGGACATATCCATGGAATCGGAAGGGTATTTTATGTTTGTGAAATTATCGATGTTTTTGATAGAAGTATAATTGATTACCATATCGGATTCTCTTGTACTGCAGAAGATGTTTGCAACTCTTTAATTAGAGCTGTGAACAGGAGGTTAGAAATCATACCTGAGGAGCTCTATATTAGAAGTGACAACGGGTCTCAATTTACCAGCAAATTGTTTTCAGAAACTTGCAGAGCTCTAGGAATAAATCATGAGAGAATCCCCAATGCTACCCCTAATAAGAATGCTCATATAGAGTCATTTCATAGTATTTTAGAGCGGGAAGTCTTTGGTTACAAGTATTTTGAAAGTTTTAAAGAAGCCTATGAAGAGATGCAGGAATTTATAGAGTTCTATAATACAAAAAGAATTCATGGAAGTCTGAAATATATGACTCCTCAGGAATTCTATGAGAAATACAAAGGAAAAGAATCAGAGGAATTTAAAGTAGCAGCTTAAAACACGCAAAATAAGGAAATAAGTCCAAGAATTAGGGGGTCAAACCGTTATGTTCCATAATGATATCCATTATTTTACTTAAGGTAGAACCTAAATTAGCAAGTCTTCTAGAGAATCTACTTTTAGAAAGAACATAATCAAAATGAGAATAGTCTTCAAAAAAAGTTAAAGTCTTTTGGAAGTTACCATTAAAATATATTCCTGCGATTATTGCCGTTGTAATAACTTCAGCATCTCTCATTTTAGCTTGAGAATTTTCTTGATGACCAGTAAGATTAAGAATAAATTGAATAAATTCTAATATATCATAAATGTTATCTTTCATATTGTGCACTCCTAAAGTTGTTATTTTAAGAGTATTTTATCGCATAATTAGCAAGGTAGCAACTTAGGTTAAATTAGAGAAAAAACTGGGAGTAAAATGCTATTTTGAGAATCCTTATAATTCACGGGAAAGAGAAACTAATGAAAATACCAGTGGATCAATAAGAAAATATTTTCCTAAAGAAACAGATTTTAAAAAGTTTACAAGAGAAGAAGTTAATAAAACAGTTTAGGCTATCAATAATAGACCAAGGAAGTGCCTGGGATGGAAAAAACCCCAAAAAAGTTTTCTGGGTTGAAATAGAATGTTGCATTTAATTTGACAATGTAAAAATATTCTTTGAATAAAATTTTATTATAATTGATAGTATCCATAATTTTTTTTAATATCAAAACAAATAAAATCATATACATAATAAATCTTTTTTTTAAATAAAATATATTTTATAAATGTTTTTTATATAAAATGTGTACTTGTTTTAATTTAACATATGAAATATCATTAGATAAGTAATTTTTTTGATATAAAAATATTTAATATCAAATTATTTTTTAATTAGGAGGCGATTAATTTGTCAAATTATACAGGCGATAGTTTTAAAAATTTAATTGTGTTGGCAAAAAATAACAATTTTATAGAACCTGAATATTACGATATGTACAATGTAAAAAAAGGTTTGAGAAACAAAAATGGAACTGGAGTTCTTGTGGGTCTAACTAAAATAGGAGATGTGCAGGGGTATGATATAATCAACGATAAAAAGGTACCTAAAGAGGGTGCTTTGTACTATAGGGGAATAGAAATAAAAGATTTTGTAAAGGGATTTCAAGATGAAAATAGAATGGGTTTTGAAGAATGTATATTTCTACTTCTTTTTGGAAAACTTCCTTCAAAGTCTGAGTTAGATGAATTTAATCTGCTACTTGATGAACTGAGATTTCTCCCTGAAGGATTCACAGAAAATTTTTTGTTAAAACTTCCTAGCAAAAATATTATGAATTTACTCCAAAGGAGTGTCCTTTTCTTATACTCTATGGATGACAATCCTGATGATCTCTCTGTTGAAAATTTAGTTAAACAGAGCCTAGAATTAATAGCTAAAATTCCTACTATTATGGCCTATGGATATCACGCTACAGAACATTATTTTAATGGTAAAAGTCTCTTTATACACCCTCCAAAACGAGGACTTAGAACTTCCGAAAATATTTTACATATGAGTCGATATAATAGTAAGTATACAACGACGGAAGCAGAAGTTTTAGACCTCTGCCTAGTTCTCCATGCAGAGCACGGTGGTGGTAATAATTCAGCCTTTGCAACTCATGTAGTTTCTTCTAGCGGTACCGATACATACTCGGCTATTTCCACAGCTATAGGATCTCTAAAAGGGCCTAAACATGGAGGAGCAAATTCAAAGGTAAAACTAATGATGAATAATATCAAGGATAATGTTAAAAATTATGAAAATAAAACTGAACTTAAAAATTATTTATTGAAAATATTGAGTAAAAACGCTTTTGATGGAGAGGGATTAATATATGGTATGGGACACGCTATTTATACTCTTTCCGATCCAAGGGCAGTTCTTTTAAAAGAAAAAGCTTATAAATTAGCAAAAGAAAAAAATAATATTAAGGAATTTCAGCTTTATAATGATGTTGAATCTATCACAAAAGAAATTTTTAAAAATTCAAATGGAAAATTGATGACTGCCAATGTTGACCTTTACTCTGGATTTATCTACGATATGTTAAACATTCCAGACAATCTTTATACTCCTATTTTTGCAGCTGCTCGATCTGCAGGGTGGGCTGCACATAGAATTGAACAAATCTTGAGTGACAAAAAAATTATTCGACCTGCGTACAAACATCTTCTAGGAAACAATATATATTCACCTTTGAATCAAAGATCCTTTAAAAAGGAGCTATAGGTACTTAATCTATAGCTCCTTTTTTTATTTTTGTTGAAACTTTATTGTATTAATACAAATTCAATTTAGACATTTTTACCTAATTAATTCCTTTGTTATTATCAAAATTTTACAATCAAAAATTAATTATTTCTGCAGTTACTTCATACCAAGGTCCCTTTTCATCCTCTCCCAGTTCGATATAGAAAGTTATCTGAGTATTTTCTAAGGTAAAACCAGCGTAAGAATTATGTTCATCATCATGAAAATAAGCTATCTTTTTTAATTTGAAATCAAGTATTTTTTCTCCTATCTCAGGTTTTTGATCAATCAATTCATATAGGTCATCTTTTATGTCAAATCCAAGCTCTTGAATTTTTTCTGAAATAACGTCCAATCTTCGGTAAAGTTTTTCTTTATCCATAATTCACCTCACAATTTATTTTGTAATTTTTAAACATATAGCCTTAGGTTGAGATATTTTACCATAAATATATAATGAAAAACAGTTGTTTTTCATTATATAATTTTAAAGCATATCCTAGATTTAAAATAATTATACTCAATTAAAAAAAAGCTTATTTTAAAAATTTAAAAGGCCTGCCGGTTATTATCAATAACTGGAGGCCATAAATTTATTGTGTTATTTTTAAATCTAAAGAGTCAACTAAAAGTGTCGCGGCGACACTTTTAGTTGATGAGAAAATAATATAATGTAAATATTATATAAATAAATAAAAATAACCTTAGAACATATTCCTTTTTTATTTTTTGTTTATTTATTAGTTTTAATAAAAATAATAAAATTTTTATTTTTTTTATTTCAAAAGGTATTCTATCAATTGATTTATCTATCAGTATCTCAATTTCATTTTCTTTTAATTTTTTTTTCATTTTAAAATGTTTCTCCCGTTTTTATAATATTATTCATATATTATAAAAAAGATACTAAGAATTTTCTTTAGATTTTTTTAAATTTTTTACAATAATCCACATGAAGCATTCAACATCAATATAGTCTCTGGGATTTAAAATGTCAATATTTTTTTTTGAAATTTCAGCAAATTTTAAAAATTTGAAATAAGTATTCCAATTGGGAGTCATATTATAATTGATATCAAAAGCAAGTATCTCTGCTGATTTCTTTGAAATTTTAGGTTTTAGGAACAAATATCTGTCTGGATTCAACATATTCATAAAATAAGTTATAATAGTCCACTTGCTACAATTGATCGTTTCTAAGCAATCTTTAAAATCTATAAATCTTTCTTCTTCTGTTTTAATATCTGTGTAAAAGAGATTGTACATGGAGTTTATAAATTTTTCTTGATTTTCAGTTTTGCTTATTGCTTTTCTAAAATTAGTTTTCTCAATACTATGAATATTTTTACTGGCAGAAATAAGTTTTTTAGAAATTTCCGATAACTCCGAATAATTTTTATTTTCTATACTTTGTAATAATTTTTCTTTTGACAAGTTTATTTTGAATTCATTTATCAGATTTTCTTTATATTTTCTTTCATTTTCAATATAATTTGGATCATAAAAACCTTTTGGATAAACAGATAAGAAAATCTGTATTAAGTCCTCTATTGGAAAGTTTTCTTTAATACTTATTTTCTTTGTTCTCTTATTATTTAATGTGCATAAAAGCCTATCTTCTTTATATTTAGTTATTTCCCCTTCATCTAAGATTTCTTCTAGAACGGCAATTTTACTATTTAAGAGTTTAACACCTGCATTAATAAAATCAATAGTAATTTTATAACCATTGGTTTCTACTATCTCACCTATTCCCCATTCTTGTTTTTTTATATGTTTTACAAATTTCAAAGTATTTTTCCCCCCTTTACTTTTCCACTTATAATATTACCCTATAAGTTGTTAAATTCAAAATTAGAATTTGTTAATAATAAAAGTAAAACTGAACAAAACTAATATGTATGTGATATGTATTATGTAATATGTATTATGTAGTGATTTTAATAAAAGTTGATTTTTATTCTCTAGCCCTTTAATATTAATATCTAGATCAATTTAAAAAATATTTAATTATAACTTTAAAAGGATTATATAATAAAGCTAATAAATTAAGGGATTTATAAATTATTATATATAGGTGATGATAACTTAGACCAATAAAATCAGTATCAAATAAATTATATAGAAATAATAATAATTATAAACTATTAGTGATGACAAGAATCAACGTAGAATTTCCAAGGAATTATCAAATTATAAAATAATAATGATTATAAAATAAGTCTAATATTACTGGCAGCGATACTTTTTTATATTATAATAAAAAAAGGATGATAAAAGTTATTTTTATTTATTTTTATAAAATAACTGGGATGATAAAAAAGATCAGTAAATACTGGAATTATTGTTGGCTAACTTAATAATAATTAAACTGTAATAAATATAATTAATTAGTGATGTTAAACTAAGCCATAAATATTAGTGAGTTTACTTTATAAATAATAAAGGATGATAATTTAGAATAATTTTTTATCCTAAATTTTTGATTGTGTTCTTAGAGAATCAAAATCGATTAAAATTATTAATAAAAGAGAAATCTATATTTATCAGGGAGTTGAAGCAAGTTAGCCAGTTTGTTTTTTATAAACAACTTTTAAATATAAAAAAAAATAAATATTTTAATATGATATTCTATTTGGTTAATTAATAAATGATGATAAAGTATAGACCAGTTTTAAAAGGTATTAAGGAAAAATCATATAAAAAACTAAATTATAATGTTATAAGGATTATAAAAAGATTTGAAAATTAATTATATAATTATCAAAGGATTATAAAAAAAGTCTGTTTTTATTTGAAGAAGATATACATCCTTTATTAATTATAAAAGAAGAGAGCTGATTATAATCAAAGAAGGATGTTAAATTAGCTTAATAAAACATTGGTGATGATAATCGAAGATACAATTATTTAAAATATAATTTAAAAAGGATGATAAAAATCTTAAGACTTATCACTTACAAATTCTATAACAGTATAATTAACTCAAGTTGCTACTTAACTATAAAAATACCAGGTTTGGATATTTATAGTCTAAAAAATAAAGATTTGATTTTTGTATAATTTTTATCGCATAATTAGCAAGGCAACAACTTAGGTTAAATAACTAAAAAGAGAATAAGAACATGAAAATTGTGTTCATTTAAATTGTCAACCTAAACTGTTAAACAAATTTTAAAAAGCAAAATACTTTTAATAGAATGAAATTATAATTTATAGAGGATTATATTGTTAATTAAATTATTACATATGAAGGATGATAAATAAGAGACTGATTTTATTAATCTTCTTGATTTTTATTAAAAAAATGTTATAATTTAGAAAGGATTATAATATTATAACTTTTCTGGGATGATAAACAAGGGGGATATAGTGTCGAATAAAAACCAGGAAGCTTTGACTGAAATTTTACAAATTGGAGATATAAAAGACTTTAGTGTTAATATAAAAGCCACAAAACCAAAGAAAATTCCTACAAAGACGGTCTCACTTTATCTTGAAGATATGGATATTAGAGACACAATAAATCAACCATTTTTATTTATTATATTACCTTTTTTTACATCGAAAAGACAGAGAAATGTAAACCTTGTTTATGAGATAGCAAATGCAGGTATAAAATTTGGAGCGTCATTAAGTACGGATAATTTTGAAGGAATAAAAAATCAACAGCCTTCAGATTTTGAAAAAAATGTCTTTTATTTTGTACTATACAAGTTTCAAGAACTTCTTATGAATTCAGATAAAAACGATGAGGAAAAAATTAAAAGTATAGCTTTTAATATAGAGGAAGTAATAGATTATTTAGGACTTAAATTTTCAATGAAATATTATAGAAAAATGGAGGAGACCCTTTATAATCTGCAGGCAACAACGTATAAGATTGTAATTAGAAACAGAAAAAGGGCCGGGAATATCATAAGAGAAGTATACAAGGAACCCTTAAATTTGATTAAATACGAAAAATTTAAAGAAAGAAATACAGAGACTAATAAAATGAAAGTTTATTATAAGGTTAGGCTCGATGATAGAATTATAGAGGAGCTGAAAAGAAAACATTACTCAATATTTGACAGACATCTTTTAAACGACCTTAGAAAGGCTGACAGGGCTTCTGAAAAGATATACCAGTACATAAGTATGAAAAGGTTTTCTGATAACGTAGGGGAGCAGAGAATAGAAACTCTGGCGACAATAATACCTCTTACATTGACAAGCAGAATAAAAAAACAATTAAAAAATGGAGAATATAAAGAATATGAAGTAAGTAAAATAAAACAGGGGTTGAGAAGAATAAAGAAATCTTTTGATATTTTAGTTTCGAAAGGATATCTTTTAGATTATCGTATTGAAGAAATAAAAGATATAAAAAGTTATAGGTTCATATACAATTTCAACCCTGAAAAAGATAACAATTGTCATATATCTAGTCTTATTGAAAATAAAAGTCCAAAAGCTATAACTGATAAGAACATTCAAAATAATGATAAGCTAGAATTAAGTGAATTCTCTGAAAAATTACAAGGTGAGATAAAAAGAACAAAGCGGAATATTTTTGTGTCAAAATCCTGGAATAAAAGGGTGGATAACAAAATAAGTAAGCTTTATAAAGAAGAAGGTGAAGAATATGTTATAAATATTTTGAAAATATTGTATGCTAATCTTAACACTGAAATAACAAAAACCCTTGTTTCTTATATAAACGGTATTATAAAAAATTTAAAAAATAAAAATATGGAATTATTCAGTGAAAAAATTGAAACTCCTGAAATTGTTGAAGATACTTATAAACCATCTAAAATTAGATCTTCATCATTTAAAGAGACAAGTAGTGTAGAAGATGCTCAAATTATAGATACTAAGAACAGAAAAAAAGAAGTTTTAGGTGAAGACCCGATTACTAAATTATTGCTAGAATTATATGATAAAATGAATGATGAAGAAAAACTTGACATTAAAGAGAAAGCTATAAAAAAATATTTGCAAACTACCAATAGTAAAACTTTTAACAATATTCATGAAAAAATATTTAAAACTATGGAAAGAATATATATTTCTCAAATATTAAAAGAAGAAAAAGGATTTGCCTAATATAAAAAGCTGCTTCTAGTGGAGCAGCTTTTTAGGTAATGTAACACCTTTTGTGTATTCTCCAAATCTTAATTACTGAATAAACCAACAGGCTCTCTCTAAAATAAATATTCTGAGAGTCTGTCTTCATATTTAATTGCCAATTGTCCAAGAATCTGATCCCAACCTCTTTTAAAACTCCTATCCCATTTTTTATCCAGATCAATTACTACAAGATATAACTGCTTCAAGAGAGACATATCTGTAGGAAATACCCCCTTGGATTTAGTAACTTTTCTGAATTGCCTGTGGACGTTTTCTATCACATTGGTTGTATACATCACCTTTTTTATTTCTTCTGTATACTCATAGAATGCACTTAATTGACTCCAGTTCACTTCCCAGCTCCTTAGAGCGTATGGATATTTCGCTTTCCCAGGAATCCTTGACAGAATTAAGAGCAGTTAGCCCTGCTTCTTCACTTGGGGCAGTATAAATAGATTTTAAGTCATGCGCAAAAGATTTTCTGTCTTTGTAGCTTACATATTTTAGCGTATTCCTTATTTGGTGAACTATGCACCTCTGAATCTGAGCCTGTGGAAATACACTCAGAATAGCATTATCAAATCCGTTCAGACCATCTACAGAAGCGATTAAGATATCTTTAACACCTCTATTTTTAAGATCAGTCATTACTGATAACCAAAATTTTGAGGTCTCATTCTCACCTATATATATTCCTAAAATTTCTTTTCTTCCTTCTAAAGTAACTCCTAAGACAACGTAGGCAGCCTTTTTAACAATTCTATTCTCCTCTTTGACTGAATAGTGGACTGCATCAAGGAAAATGAATGGATATACAGGATCAAGAGGTCTACTCTGCCATTCCTGAATAAGAGGAATTAGTTTATCTGTTATTCTACTAACACTCTCTGCAGATACTTCAAATCCATATATATCCTGAACATGAGAGCTGATATCCCTAGTACTCATTCCCTTTCCATAAAGCGATAGAATATTATCCTCCAATTTAGAGATGTCCCTTTGATGTTTTTCAACAATCTTAGGTTGATATGCACCTTCTCTGTCTCTGGGAACGAGGAGATCAATGTTTCCAGCGCTTGATTTAACAGTTTTCTTGTACTTACCATTTCTAGAGTTAGTAGTAGATTTATTGGCTAAATCATACTTGGAATATCCAAGCTCTTCTTCAATTTCAGCTTCTAAAGCTTCCTGGATAGTATCTTTAAAAATATCCTTTAAAGCTTCTTCGATATCCTTAATAGATTTAAAGTTTCCTTCTCTAACAAAATCTCTGACAAGTTCCTTCGGTAATCTAGCCATAAAAAAATCCCTCCCTTAATTACATAGATACTACAGTATCATTCAGTAATCAAGAGAAGGACTCAAAAACACAAAAATATTTACACCACCGCTTTTATATTTAACCTAAGTTGCTACCTTGCTAATTATGCGATAAAATACTCTTAAAATAACAACTTTAGGAGTGCACAATATGAAAGATAACATTTATGATATATTAGAATTTGTTCAATTTATTCTTAATCTTACTGGTCATCAAGAAAATTCTCAAGCTAAAATGAGAGATGCTGAAGTTATTACAACGGCAATAATCGCAGGAATATATTTTAATGGTAACTTCCAAAAGACTTTAACTTTTTTTGAAGACTATCCTCATTTTGATTATGTTCTTTCTAAAAGTAGATTCTCTAGAAGACTTGCTAATTTAGGTTCTACCTTAAGTAAAATAATGGATATCATTATGGAACATAATAAAAATAGATCTGAAACCAAAGAATTTATGATTGATTCTTTCCCTATCTCTGTGTGTGACAATTATAGAATTCCTAGATGCAAAATATATTTAGATCATGATCTTTACAGAGGATACATTTCAAGTAAAAGAAAATTTTTTTCGGAGCAAGACTCCATTTGATGACAAATGAAAAAGGCTTACCTGTAGAATATAAAATATTACCTGGATCTATTGCTGATATTACAGCATTTAAAGATTTTAGTTTTGATTTGCCAAAAGATGCCATTATTTATGCGGACAGAGCATATAATGACTATGTTCTTGAAGACGTATTAAGTGATGTTGATATTTACCTTTCACCTATGAGACGTAAAAATTCAAAGCGTTCTAAAAGTAAAAGTCAGGAATTTCTTGATCATATAAAAAGAAAACTAATTGAAACTGTAGGAAGTTCTATAAATAGATTGATGCCAAAGTCTATCCATAGTGTTACTTCTAGGTGTTTTGAACTCAAAATTCTATTATTTTTAATGGGTTATACATTTTTAAATATGAAGTAGCAACTTGGGTTATTTAATGAAAGGTTGAGAAGATAAATTTAGATTTTTATAATATATCAGTGATGATAAAATTTCTAAAATATTACTCCAATCGACAATATAATCCTTATTAAATTATAAAAAATTAATTTTAGGATTAGATTTAAAAAAGATTGAAAAGTTCTCTGTATTTAATTATACCACTGTTATCATCCTTTATAAATTATATTTGAATATATACTAAAGTTTATTATTTTAGGTAGCTATGTTATAATATTTTCTAGGAGGAGTAAAATGACTGCACAATTTTTATTTATATTTGGTATAACTTATCTTGGGGAGATTGCAAGTAGGTTATTTAAATTGCCTATTCCAGGAACAATATTAGGGATGTTACTCATGTTTTTATTTCTAAGTTTAGGTATAATAAAGGTGGAACGAATTGAAAAAGCAGCAAATCTTCTGCTTATAAACATGGCTATATTTTTTCTTCCACCTGGAATAAAACTTATTGATTCACTGGATATTCTAAAAGGAAACTGGATAAAATTAGTAGTAATAGCAGTTACAACAACCTTAATAACAATGATTGTAACTGGTAAAGTTGTAGATTTTTTTATAAGGAGAAAAAAATGACAGAATCTATTTTATATAATCCTTTATTTGGTATAATTTTGAGTCTTTTCACTTTTGAAATAGGAAAGAGAATCTATATGAAATGGAGATATCCAATACTTAATCCACTCATGATAGCAATAATATTAATAATATTATTGCTTTTAAAATTTAACATACCATATGAGGCTTATGCAAAAGGTGGAGATATAATAATATTTTTTTTAGGACCGGCCACAGTTGCTTTAGGAGTTTCTCTGTATAAAAATATTCAAAGATTAAAAGAGTATTTTTTACCAATACTGGCAGGAGTTATAGCTGGATCATCTACAGCTATAGTATCTGTAATAGTTCTTGGTAGGTTGCTCGGTTTGAAAAAAGAACTAATATTATCAATGATACCTAAATCAATAACAACTCCTATAGGAATAGAACTCTCTAAAAGCTTGGGTGGAAATCCGTCTATAACAGTTATCGGAATTATGATTACAGGTGTTACAGGAGCGATCTCATCTCCATTCATATGTAAGTTTTTTAAAATTGAAAGCAAAATATCAAGGGGTATAGGAATAGGAACCTCAAGTCACGCTGTAGGAACATCTAAGGCAATTGAAATGGGGGAAATAGAAGGAGCAATGAGTGGTCTTGCAATAGGAATGGCAGGGCTAGTGACTATATTTTTAGTACCAATTTTGGTAAAAATTTTGATTTGAGTTGCTGGTAGTGTAAATATTTTTGTGTTTTTGAGTCCTTCTCTTGATTACTGAATGATACTGTAGTATCTATGTAATTAAGGGAGGGATTTTTTTATGGCTAGATTACCGAAGGAACTTGTCAGAGATTTTGTTAGAGAAGGAAACTTTAAATCTATTAAGGATATCGAAGAAGCTTTAAAGGATATTTTTAAAGATACTATCCAGGAAGCTTTAGAAGCTGAAATTGAAGAAGAGCTTGGATATTCCAAGTATGATTTAGCCAATAAATCTACTACTAACTCTAGAAATGGTAAGTACAAGAAAACTGTTAAATCAAGCGCTGGAAACATTGATCTCCTCGTTCCCAGAGACAGAGAAGGTGCATATCAACCTAAGATTGTTGAAAAACATCAAAGGGACATCTCTAAATTGGAGGATAATATTCTATCGCTTTATGGAAAGGGAATGAGTACTAGGGATATCAGCTCTCATGTTCAGGATATATATGGATTTGAAGTATCTGCAGAGAGTGTTAGTAGAATAACAGATAAACTAATTCCTCTTATTCAGGAATGGCAGAGTAGACCTCTTGATCCTGTATATCCATTCATTTTCCTTGATGCAGTCCACTATTCAGTCAAAGAGGAGAATAGAATTGTTAAAAAGGCTGCCTACGTTGTCTTAGGAGTTACTTTAGAAGGAAGAAAAGAAATTTTAGGAATATATATAGGTGAGAATGAGACCTCAAAATTTTGGTTATCAGTAATGACTGATCTTAAAAATAGAGGTGTTAAAGATATCTTAATCGCTTCTGTAGATGGTCTGAACGGATTTGATAATGCTATTCTGAGTGTATTTCCACAGGCTCAGATTCAGAGGTGCATAGTTCACCAAATAAGGAATACGCTAAAATATGTAAGCTACAAAGACAGAAAATCTTTTGCGCATGACTTAAAATCTATTTATACTGCCCCAAGTGAAGAAGCAGGGCTAACTGCTCTTAATTCTGTCAAGGATTCCTGGAAAGCGAAATATCCATACGCTCTAAGGAGCTGGGAAGTGAACTGGAGTCAATTAAGTGCATTCTATGAGTATACAGAAGAAATAAAAAAGGTGATGTATACAACCAATGTGATAGAAAACGTCCATAGGCAATTCAGAAAAGTTACTAAATCCAAGGGGGTATTTCCTACAGATATGTCTCTATTGAAGCAGTTATATCTTGTAGTAATTGATTTAGATAAGAAATGGGATAGAAGTTTTAAAAGAGGTTGGGATCAGATTCTTGGACAATTGGCAATTAAATATGAAGACAGACTCTCAGAATATTTATTCTAGAGAGCCTGTTGGTTTATTCAGTAATTAAGTCTTGGAGAATACACAAAAGGTGTTACATTACCGAGTTGCTTACAAAAATCATTATAAAAAGGCTCCTAGGAGCCTTTTTATAATGATTTTTCTTTTATAATTTTAGTTAGCATTTCTTTGATTCCTACATCAACATTTCTAAAAGTAATTTTAAACTGCAGGGATTCAAAAGTGTAAGAATCTAAAATTCTTCCTATACTTTCCTCTAAAAAACTATAATTGAGAGACTCTAAAGAATAAAAATCTAAGATAATATTTTTCTTTTTCTCTAAACTTTCAGAAATTTTTTCAAAAAGAATACTAGGATCATGATCTATGAAATTTATAATTTTAATAGTCATTTTTAATCACCTCTCATTAGAAAGGTACAAATATTGGATTAAAATTCCTTTTTAAAATTTATTTTAATTCTATCAAAACTGGGCAATGATCAGAACCGACCACATTGTCAAGAATCTCTATTTTTTTTATATTTGAAATAAAGTCTTTATTAACACAGTGATAGTCTATTCTCCAGCCGATATTTTTTTCTCTTGCTCTAAAGCGATAAGACCACCACGTATATTTTATCTCGTTGGGATAAAGATATCTAAATATATCAATATATCCTGATTCTAAGAATTTGGTCATCCAAGCCCTTTCTTCAGGTAAAAATCCTGGATTTTTAGTATTGCTTTTTGGATTTTTTAAATCTATTTCCTGATGAGCAATGTTATAATCTCCACATAAAACAATATTCTCACCCATTTCTACAAGAGAATTACAATAATTTAAAAGCTCGGAACAAAAGTTCAATTTATAATCAAGTCTTTTTCCATTTTCCTGACTGTTTGGGAAATAACAGTTTATAAGAGTAAAATTCTCAAATTTTGCTTCTATATACCTTCCTTCATCATCAAAAATACTTTTTCCCATGCTTTTTACAAAAAGTGGTTCTTTTTTTTGAATAAAGTGCGACTCCGCTATAGCCTTTTTTTTCTGCCGACTCAAAATAAGAGTAATATCCCGGAACTTTTTTAATTTTGTCCACCAGCTGATCTTCAGAGGCTTTGGTTTCCTGAAGACATAGAATATCCGGAGAGAACTTTTCAAAAATATCCTGGAAAGCACCTTTTTTTTCAACAGCCCTGATTCCATTAACATTCCATGAAAAAATTTTCATATGCTATAAGACTCCTTTCTGAAGATATCTTTTAAGTTTTGCTATTATCATATTTATTGCTATTTTATTTTCTCCACCTCTAGGAATAATAATATCTGCATATCTTTTACTAGGCTCACAGAACTCAAGGTACATAGGTTTTACTGTTTTTAGGTATTGATCTCTTACTGAATCAAATGTTCTCCCTCTTTCGTGGATATCTCTTTCAATTCTTCGTAAAAGCATCTCATCGGCATCTGTATCAACAAATATTTTTACATCAAACATTTTTCTTAGTTCAGGGACTGCAAATAGTAAGATGCCCTCTACTATTATTATTTTTGACGGTTGGATGGTCACAGTTTCCTCTTTTCTAGAATGAGTTTTGAAATCGTATATAGGTCTCTCTATAACCTGGTTTTTTAAAAGGCTTTCCAAGTCTTTTTTTAGAAGCTCAAATTCAATTGAATTTGGATGATCAAAATTCACATTGGCTCTTTCTTGGATAGACATCTCTTTCAATTCTTTATAATAAGCATCCTGAGCTACTAAAACTGCATCTTCTGATTTGAATGCTTTAACTAAATTTTTTGCTACAGTGGTTTTCCCACTTCCACTGCCTCCTGCGACTCCGATAATGATGCAATTTTTCATTTATCAATTTCCTCCTGCTTATATTAAAAAATTGGATATTTAATTTTTAAAAATTATTTTTTAATTATACAATACTTGAAATAAAATATCAATAAATCAAAAGAAGACAGCATTTGCTGTCTTCTTTTAATAAAAATTATTTTTACCAACCACCGGAACCAGCTCTTCTCGAGCTAACAGCCCAACCACCGGAACCAGCTCTTCTCGAGCTAACAGCCCAACCACCGGAACCAGCTCTTCTCGAGCTAACAGCCCAACCACCGGAACCAGCTCTTCTCGAGCTAACAGCCCAACCACCGGAACCAGCTCTTCTAGATGACGAAGTAGCAGCAAAAGAAACAGAAGAGACAATTAAAATAAGCGTTAATAACAGGACAACTCTTTTTTTCATGATAATACCCCCTATTTTTTATTGTTTTTAAAATGTTGAAAAAGGTTTTATATTGTGTAAAAAATTATTAATTTCATTTTGTAATCCAAATTTCATATAAAAATCTATGAAATCAAAAGAGAGTTCAAGTCTTTTTTCTCTTTTTAAAAGATCAAAATAAAATTTTTCAATTTTTTGAACGGTTTCAAGATCTTTTTTAGTTAAATGAGTTAATAAGTAACGGATTGCTGAGAATTTGAAATTTAAATTTCTTTTTGTTTTTTCATTACAAAGCCTAAAAAAATAATTTATAGCATCTTTCTTTTTATTTAGTAAAAGAGAAGTTTCTCCAATTTCAAAAATCATTTGTTCAAAAGTGTATTTTGAAACCTCATCCAAACTAACCAATTCAATTAATTTTTTACATTTTCTAAGATAAAATTTAATTTTATCGGTACTGTTCTCTAACCTTGAAATATAAAGAAGATTATTGTTTATAATCATTTTATGGTTTATATCTTTATACTTAAGCATTAAACTTCTATAAATTGAGATAGCTTTTTCGTAGTGACTAAGGTCGGCCAGAGAAAGAGCTTGATAGTTTTTTACATCAAAATATTGATTTGAATCAGAAATATACTGTTCTACATCATTAAAGTATTCAAGAGCTTTTTGATGATCTTTTAAACTATCAAAGATGCAACCAAAATTAAAAAGAATAATAGATCTTTCAGGCAAAGAGAAAGAATTAATTTCAGATCTAATTAAGTTTTCTAAATCTACAGCAGCCAGAAAATTTTCAGTCTGAAGATAGATTCTTATTAAGCTTAAACTTACTTTTCCTAATGCATTAGAATCTCTAATTATGATAAGGTCATTCAGGATTCTTAGATAAAAGCTCGCAGCTCGATGAAAATTTTCTTTTTCAAAAAAAATATTACCAATTTTTTCATAAAGGGTGATTTTGGTTTGAATATCATATTCAGAGGCATAACTTTCGATATCTGAAATTATGGATTCAATAGACTCTTCTTTTTCAAGTCTTTTTAAGAAGTTGATCTTTAATTTTTCAATTTGTTTTTGTTTGCTTTCCATCAACTCTTCTAATTTTACTCTGACAGAAATATTTCTTTCTTCGAAAATCTTATTAAAATTTTCAACAAGTATTTTAGCAGTATTTTCGTTGAATTTATTTTTACCTGTTTCTATCATGGCAAGATGACTTCTAGAAATTTGATCTCCTGCCAGATCTTTTTGGTTTATTTTGTATTTCTTTCTAAGTGCTATAAGTTTTTCAACAGGACTTAAAATCTCCATATCATTCACCTCTTTTAAAGATTGTAGTGTATATACGCCTTATTGTCAATAAAGATAATGACTAAAATTAAAAAAATATTATTTATTTAAAAAAAGACATTTTAATATCTAAAAATAAAAAATAAATTATTTTAACAACATAAATATAGTTTTTTTTAAAAAAACAAGCTTTTTGTCATTAATTAATATGACAAAAAAGATAAAATACAGACAATTTATCTAAAGAAACTTGATTTATTATAAAAAAAAGTGTATCTTTAAATCAAGAAGAGTAAATTAAATTTGTGAACAGGAGGACAGATTATGTTTATTAATTCAAATTATAAAAAAGATAATATACTAACGGACAATATATTAACGGACATAGTAAGTCCTTCTGAAATTGTTGGAATTTTTCAAAAAGACTACAGTGAAAATTTTAGAAGAGAAAAAGTAAAAAAAAATTTTCTGGAGAATCTTCTAGTAAAACTCCATACTTTAGATGCTAGTAAGGCTTTATTTCATCTAAAAATGGTAGGAGAAATTTCAGCTTTACTTTCCAGAAAATATGGATTTTCTGAATCTAAAGTAAAAAAAATAGAATTCTTTGCTAAGATACATGACCTAGGAAAAGTTGGTATTCCAGAAAAAATATTAAATAAGCCTGGAAAACTTACAAAAGATGAATTTGAGGTAGTAAAGGAGCATACTGAAATAGGTTATCACCTTATAAATAAATTTGGATTTTCAAAGATTGGAGAAAATATTATAAGATACCATCATGAAAAATGGAATGGGAAGGGGTATAGAGGACTTGTCCAAAAGGAAATACCTATAGAGGCTAGAATTGTTTCTATAGCAGATGTTTATGACGCTCTCAGAATGAAGAGAACTTATAAGGAATCATTTACACATGAAAAAGCTGTTGCCATTATAAACGAGGGAAGAGGAGAGGACTTTGATCCTGAACTTGTAGATATATTTTTAAAATGCCACCAAGAAATAAAAATTATATATAATAGAAACATTAACTGACTAAAAAAAGAGCCACTGTGGCTCTTTTTTTAGTCAGTTATCTATAGAAAATTCCTGATATATATTTTTCAAATATTAAAATATTTTAAAGTGTCAGGTGGAAATAATAGGAGAAATAAAACTGTGTCGCGGCGCTACTTAAATAAAATTTATTTTTCCAAGCTCCATTTTATCAATTATAGCTAAGGATTCTAAATGAATACCCTGGTTTCTTAGAATATTTCCACCAGGTTGAAATCCTTTTTCTATTGCAATTCCTATTCCTATAAGCTCGGCTCCAGCTTGTTCTATAATTTTTTGAATTCCGATAATAGCGTTTCCAGTTGCAAGGAAATCATCAACAAATAAAATTTTATCTTCAGAATTTAAAAATTCTTTGGAAACACAGATATCATAGTCTACTTTTTTTGTAAATGAATGAACTTTTTCAAAATACATTCCATCCATGGTAGTTGGCTTTTTTTTCTTTGCAAAAACTAAAGGAACATCAAAAGCTACAGCGGCAGCAAGTCCAATGGCAATACCTGAAGCTTCAATAGTCAGAATTTTATTAATTTTTTTTCCTTCAAATTTTTTTTTTAGCTCTTTTCCCATCTCCATCATGATGATTGGATCTATTTGGTGGTTTAGAAAACTATCTACTTTGAGAGTGGTTGGGTTTATTATTTCTCCATTTTTCAGTATTTTTTCTTTTAATAATTTCAATTTTGTCCTCCTAAATAATAATCGTATTATCTTAAATAATTTGAGTGCTATAAAAATATTTTGCAGATTAAATTTGTTATTATAAGTTTACCTTTTTAAAGAACAAACTTTTATCATGTATAACATGAATTATATCAAATGTCAATTGGACTAAGAGTTTTGTGACAGTTCACTACTCTTTTAATGATTGACAAAATAACACTTCACGTGGTATATTTTTTAAATATAAAATTAATTAACCTAAGTTGCTACCTTGCTAATTATGCGATAAAATACTCTTAAAATAACAACTTTAGGAGTGCACAATATGAAAGATAACATTTATGATATATTAGAATTTGTTCAATTTATTCTTAATCTTACTGGTCATCAAGAAAATTCTCAAGCTAAAATGAGAGATGCTGAAGTTATTACAACGGCAATAATCGCAGGAATATATTTTAATGGTAACTTCCAAAAGACTTTAACTTTTTTTGAAGACTATCCTCATTTTGATTATGTTCTTTCTAAAAGTAGATTCTCTAGAAGACTTGCTAATTTAGGTTCTACCTTAAGTAAAATAATGGATATCATTATGGAACATAATAAAAATAGATCTGAAACCAAAGAATTTATGATTGATTCTTTCCCTATCTCTGTGTGTGACAATTATAGAATTCCTAGATGCAAAATATATTTAGATCATGATCTTTACAGAGGATACATTTCAAGTAAAAGAAAATTTTTTTCGGAGCAAGACTCCATTTGATGACAAATGAAAAAGGCTTACCTGTAGAATATAAAATATTACCTGGATCTATTGCTGATATTACAGCATTTAAAGATTTTAGTTTTGATTTGCCAAAAGATGCCATTATTTATGCGGACAGAGCATATAATGACTATGTTCTTGAAGACGTATTAAGTGATGTTGATATTTACCTTTCACCTATGAGACGTAAAAATTCAAAGCGTTCTAAAAGTAAAAGTCAGGAATTTCTTGATCATATAAAAAGAAAACTAATTGAAACTGTAGGAAGTTCTATAAATAGATTGATGCCAAAGTCTATCCATAGTGTTACTTCTAGGTGTTTTGAACTCAAAATTCTATTATTTTTAATGGGTTATACATTTTTAAATATGAAGTAGCAACTTGGGTTAATTAATAATATCTAAAAATGTGACTTATTATCTTGATATTGGTCACTATTTTATTTTATTTATAAAAAATATTGCTCATATAAACTGCAAATACGGTGCGGTGTATCTACGACTAACCTTAAATTGGTCTCTATGAGAGGTGTAATGACTTAGGTAAAGTTTAAGTATACGCTTTTCATACTTTTAAATGGTAGGATGGAGCATATACTTGAACTTTTTTTAATATTATTTTGGAGGTTTTGAATGAAAAAGAATAGTATCGTCATATTAGATTTTGGTTCACAGTACAACCAACTTATTGCGAGAAGAGTGAGAGAGATGGGGGTTTATGCAGAGGTAGTCCCTTATTTTGAAGACCTTGAAAAAATCAAAGAGAGAGAACCAAAAGGGATAATTTTATCTGGAGGACCAGCATCTGTATATCTTGATGGAGCTCCTACCATAGATAAAAAAATATATGAATTGGGAATACCTGTATTGGGAATATGTTATGGAATGCAATTGACAATGCACCTTCTTGGAGGTAAAGTAGCAAAAGCTGATAAACAGGAATTTGGAAAAGCTGAACTTATAATAGATGACAAAACAAACCCTTTTTTTGACTGTGTACCTGATAATTCACAAGTTTGGATGAGTCATGGGGACCACGTGACCGAAATAGCAAAAGGATTTAAGCAGATAGCTCATACAGATTCGTCTATATCTACAGTATGTGATTCGGATAGAAATTTTTACTGTGTACAATTCCATCCTGAGGTAACTCATTCTGTTTATGGGAAGCAAATGCTTGAAAATTTTGTATTCAATGTGGCAAAATGTGAAAAAAATTGGTCTATGGGTAACTACATAGATGCGACAGTAAAGGAGATAAGAGAAAAGGTAGGGGATAAAAAAGTTATACTCGCTCTTTCAGGTGGAGTTGATTCTTCAGTTGCAGCGGTTCTGATACATAAAGCTATAGGAGACCAACTTAGCTGCTTTTTTGTAGATACAGGGCTTATGAGAAAAAATGAAGCTGAAAAAGTGATGGAGACTTACGGTCAACACTACAATATAAATATAGAATGCATAGATGCAGAGGATAGGTTCCTTTCAAAACTGGAAGGAGTAAGTGATCCAGAAGAAAAAAGGAAAATAATAGGTAAAGAGTTCATTTATATTTTTGAAGATCAAAAGAGGAGATTTAAAGATGCAGATTTTCTTGCTCAGGGAACAATCTATCCTGATGTAATAGAATCTCAGTCTGTAAAAGGTCCTTCTGCAACAATAAAATCTCACCACAATGTTGGTGGACTTCCAGAAGAGATGGAATTTGAACTGTTAGAACCTTTAAGGGAGTTATTCAAAGATGAGGTAAGACAAGTTGGAAGAGAGCTAGGAATACCAGATCATATGATTGACAGACACCCTTTCCCAGGACCAGGGTTAGGAATCAGAATTTTAGGTGAAGTTACTAGAGAAAAGGCTGATATACTAAGAGAAGCAGATGATATATTTATCGAAGAGCTTAGAAATGAAAGGCTTTACAGCAAGGTAAGTCAGGCCTTTGTTGTACTACTTCCTGTAAAGTCTGTTGGAGTAATGGGAGACGAAAGGACTTATGAATACACAGCTGTTTTGAGGTCTGCAGATACTACGGATTTCATGACTGCAACTTGGTCGAGACTTCCATATGATTTTTTAGAAAAAGTTTCCAATAGAATAATAAATGAAGTAAAGGGTATAAATAGAATGACCTATGATATTTCTTCAAAACCACCTGCAACAATTGAGTGGGAATAGGATTGAATGGTATCAAATAGTTGCAAACAAAGATATTGAGAGTAATGCATTTTTAAATGCTCCTAGGATGCTCCTAAAAATAAAAAATAGTATTAATTTAAAGCCTGGATATCAAATCCGGGCTTGTTCTTTTTTTGTGGAAATATTTAATATTTTTTTAAAAAAACATTGACACGTACCAAATGCACGTGTACAATATAAGTGTAGGAGGTGAGGGAGTGAGGTCAAAAGATTTGATGAAAATCATTGAAAAAGATGGTTGGTATCTTGTGAATATTAAAGGTTCGCACCATCAATTCAAACACCCTACTAAAAAAGGGAGAGTTACAATACCACATCCCAAGAAAGACCTACCAAAAGGAACTATTAAAAGTATCCTGAAACAAGCAGGGCTTGAATAAAGCCCTGCACCAAAGGAGATGATTATATATGAAAGATGTTTATATTTATCCGGCAATTTTTACTTATGCTGATGATGGTATCTCTATTGAATTCCCAGGCTTAGAAGGAGCTTATACTTGTGGAGACACTGAAGAAGAAGCCCTTTACATGGCTAAAGACTGTTTAGAATTACATCTTTATGGAATGGAAGAAGATGGTGAGACTATTCCTGAAGCTTTAAAGATTAGAGATATTAAGCTAGGAGAAGATCAATCAGTAGTAATGGTCAGAGTTAATATGAAACCTGTAAGGGATGAGATGCAAAATAAAGCTGTGAAAAAAACTTTAACTATTCCAAAGTGGCTAAACGATGCAGCTTTAAAGCAGCATATCAACTTCTCAGCACTTTTAAAGTCAGCACTCATGGATGAATTAGAAATTAATCACTAAAAAGTCGGGCAATCAAGCCCGACTTTCATCATCTGAAAATATTCTTAAAAATCTCTGATATAGAATCCCCTCTAAGGTTTGCCTTGAGTATTACCAGCTTGGTCTTATATTGCAAAGGGTTAAAACTTAACTCAAAGCCCTGTTTTTTCAGGGTTATTCCTTCAAACCCAAGTCTAATTTTACTTTCTTCAATTCATTTTTAACAGTTTCATTATCCACTAAATTTATATCACCGTCAACATCACTATTCAGCAGCCCTCTTTCGAAAGCTTTTAACCTCTCTGCTATAAGTTTAGCCAAAGATGGTGGAATAGTCTCAGCGGCCTTCCTGCCCAATGCTAAAAATTTTGGGACAGGTAATATCCAACCAACCAAAAATACTGCCAATGGCCAAAGCAACGCCGCATTCCCACTTAAAAAATCTAATATTTTTTCCATTTTCCCTCCTATTTATTTGCTAATTTTTCTAATAAATTTACCACAATTCCACTTTGTCTGTGCCCCTCTTCATGGAGATCCTTGTGCATTTTTGCATAAGTTTCGTGATCTTCTTTATCGAGCTTTTTTTCATGTAAAATATCGACATCTTTTTTATTTTCAGCTTTAATTTTTCCTTGTTCCCTCCAAAGATAAAGAATCGCACAACATATCAACGTCAGTACCCCGTAAAGTGGGTTTTCAAATATCCCTTGGACTAACCCAAACATCAATCTCCTCCTTTAGTATGCCATAGTTGTATTATGTTAGAAAAAGCTCTTTTTCCGCTTCTCTTCTTCTTATTAAACCTCTTAGCTTCTTTCCGTTGCTATAGATCCACCTCTCGAACTCTTTAGAGGCACCTTCAAGATCCCCAGAGTTTATTTTTCTGAGAAGAGTAGAGTTCTTAAAGTTACCTACCCCGACATTAAAAGCAAAACTCACGAGGGCGGAGAACTGATTGCTGTTCAAGTCCACCTTGATTAATTTAGATATATCTTTTTCAAAATCATTCACAAGGCTCTTAAATAGCTTTTCAGCTCTTTCTTTTGTTATCGTGTTGCCCAGTTTAACTTTTGTACCGTCTTCGTATCTTGTAGCCCCATAACCAATTGTAGGCACACCTGCAGGGCACAGGTATGCTTTTAATCTGAGCTTTTCAAAATCTTTTATGAGCGTTTCCCCTTCTGCATTAGTTTTCATGCAACCACCTACCATGCTTGGTCAATATCAAAGTTGATAAGCCCTTGTTCATCTAGGCCGTTTATAAGAACTTTCATTTCCACTTCTCTTATGAATTGCGAGCTCCTAAAATCCCCTATGGCTTCATATATTTCTTCCATTCTTACGATATCGGTTATAGGGCTCTCTAGCTGACCGCTGGAATATGCCCAAAAGGCAGACTTCCCTTTCACTACTTTGTCAAGCTGTCCCCTTGCATCGGAAACATCTTGAGTTCTCCCTTTAATGATCTTTTCCTCAAATATGGTTCCCTGCTCAAGCATCTCTTCCCTTTTATCCTTCAATTGACTTTTTAAGACTTCTTTCCATTCAATTTCCTTTTCAGGGGTAAGTATATATACCTTGTTTCCGTTATCCCAAGTGTGATAATTAGAAGCCTTGTCAATATTTACTATTTCTCCGTTCTGGTATACTTTCCCTTCTCCCAAAGAAATTAATCCGGCTTCAAATTTCTCAGCCGTATTCATCTCTCTTACTATCCCATTGTCCACAGTTGGATAGCTCAGTCCCTCTCCGTAGTAGATACAGTGAGTTTCAGAATCATATTCAGGCAAATCACCCCATAGAGGAAACATTTTCTTATAATCTCCACCATATATGTTTTGAAATTCATCTTCAGTATAAGAACAATCTCTTATTTTTTTAGCGTATCCATCTATATTTTTTTCTGTTTTATGATACATATTAAAAAGTTTTTTACTCATTTTTACCCCCTTAATTTTTAGTTTTTATTCTTTGTAACTTCGTATAAAGTTTAGAATTTATCAAGAAATAGATATATCGAAAAATCTAACAGCTGACCCGTTGTGGCCTAGATGAAAATATCCTCCCCTGTGCTCTGTGTCTGTTGTTTCTATCGAGTAGGAAACATCCACCCTTTCTAATTTAACGCTAGAAGAAGTAACAGTGATTTTGTATTCTGCTTCTGTTATCCCTAAAGTTAAAGCGGTTACACCAGTAGTTTTAGATTCCAATAAACTTCCTACGCCTTCCGTAACTTTATAAATGTATATACTTCCATTCGCTCTCATAAGAAAATGATAGCCATTTGATCCAGTTTTAGAAGTGTCTGTAAAACCTATATCATTATTATTACAGATAAATATGCTACCCCACCTACTCATATCTCCACTGTTTACAGAATCAATTATCATTTTCAGATTGATAATAAATGTATCTTCATTGGGGTCTTTTTTTATAGGGCTTCCCCAACCTTGCAAAACAAATTCAGCAGGAGAATTGTTGGTAAACCCCCAGTATTTAGGACTTGTAAACTGCCCCCTTGAACCCGATCCCGCTATTTGCCCATGCCACAAAGTCTGGTTTATAAAAGGATCTTTTGTATGGACATGATTAAAAGAGTTGTATAATCCTTTACAATATATAGGGTCGTCAGAAATAACACCATCACCGCCTTTTATGTTTATAAAACTCTCTACATCTGAGTGTCTTTTAACTGTGTATCCGAAAACCTTTATACCTAATGCCTTAAAAGATGACACTGTGCCAGCTGTAATTTGAGAATAATCAGAGCCTAAAAAATCAATTCCTGCATCAACTAACTGTTGTGGAGTTTGTCCTGTCCCATCACTATTTAAATAAAGAGTTGGAACGCCTTTAGACACTGCATAAGATAAATATTCTTTTGCCCACCCCATCAAAATGCAACTCTGACCTATTCCACGTTTTAGCAACATATCTACTATAATTTCATCCTCATTATTAGAGTTCGATTTCATTTCTAACAGCAAAATTGTTTTCCCACCGAACTCGTCCAAAAATTCTGATAACATTGGAAGTTCTAAGTTTCCGAACCCACCTTGAGGTAAAAATGTATCAGAATCTACAACTAACCGTTTAAAACCTATAGTCGAAAAATCTGCCACGTTCCCCGTACTCGTAGTAGAATAATCAACGGTGTTATCGTGTATTATTCCTAATCCACCATCCGAAAGTTTTTGTATATCGCACTCCAAACCATCTATCCCTATGTGATGTGAGAGCCTAAACGCCTCCATAGTATTTTCTGGGGCTATGCTCGCTCCTCCTCTGTGTGCAAATACTACAGGGTAGCTCAAATTATTTACTTGCACAGGGGATAAATTCTCTACTTTCTCCGAAGTTACCTTCTGAGAAAATTCTTCAAAATCACTCGTAGGATTTGCAACTGCTACAGATCCAGCTTGACTGATACATTTATAATACTTACCTGTATTTTTATCTATCATTATTTCTTTATATTCAGCCGCATTATCTTGCATAAATTTTGGTTCGGTATCTGATCCGTGTATAGAGTTTGATATTTTTTTTCTAACTAATCTTTCTCTCCCTATCTGATTAACTCTATTTTCAATTCCTCTCATTTATCTCCTCCTCCTTATAAACTGAATGGAATATTTGAAATTTCTGTAGTTAATGAGTCCGGCACAATATCGCCCGGATTTTTTTCCAGATCCGTTGTGACCTCTATCTCAGAAACTTCGGTATCTGAAATACCACTAGAGTTCAATCTGCTTTTAGAATGGACAACAGAGAACTCTGAACCGTCATATGACCACCCCTTGTACTTCAAGACCTGTCCGGATGAGTTTAAGTAAATAGCTTCCACAGCATAACTTGCGTCCGAAACAATGTTGCTCACTTCCCCGGAACTGACTTTAGCCTTGTCTGTCACCCCTTGAATATTTCCTATTTTGTTCCCGTACTTTTCCATAAAAAACCTCCTTCGTGTATATTTTTAGGTGTTAGCCCAATTTGCAGCTATGTCAAAGTTTTCCAGTTCTTCGACTGTGCTCAATCCATTTATAACAGCCTTTAAAGTTGCCTCTTTTCTGTAAAGTTCCTCTATAGGGCCATCTGTTAGTGCCACGAGATCGTCAAAATCATCAACGGTCATTTCTGATGTAGTACCGTCATAAAAGTACCAAGTTATTGTCAGAGTAATTTTCTCAGGTTCTCTCCCTTCTTTTAAGGCTAGAACACCCTCAGCCTCTTGAGCTTTAATCTGGGTCTTTTCAAGTCTAGCTTGATAGTAGTCTATATCTGAAAGGTCTGATTTCCGGTATCTTTGCAGATGTCCGTTATAATCAACTGTTGAGGTTTCTCTTAAAGAATCTCTGTAAGCTGTTATTTCTTTCTCAAGTTTTTCTTTGAGAGGATTTAAAACTTCATCCGGAATAGTCCATTCAGAATTTTCTTCATCCCAGATATGATATTCAGAGGGCTTTTCTCCGGCCTCGTCTGTTACTTCTCCATCATCTGAAATAATCGGGTTTTTAAAGACTTCATCTGACTCATAATAAGTATAGAGTTCAGCATCAAGGTCCTTTATGGTTTTTTCGTAGGATCCGCTTAACGGATGTATTCTTTTGACTATTTCTTTTGTTTCCCTGTCTAGAACAAAAATCATTTAGAACCCCCTTTAAAACATTCTTCTTGGTATGCTGTTTGTGTCTGGGGCTGTATCTTCTAATATACCGTCAATATTATCTCTTCCACCGTACCCCGTTCCAAATAAAGAACCATTTTCGTGAAGTATTAAAACATATCTTCCTCCGCTGTTATATCCTTTAGGCTTAATGTCTGCTATATCTCCGGCAATAGCTGTTTTTGTAAAGGATAAGCGGTTTGTTGAATCTCCCACGCCTAAAGCTCCGCAAGGATTGTGACCAGTCGCCCATATTTCGGTTCCGTTCTTTAAGAAAACTTGAGAATAGAATGAATAAAGGTGACCAGATGTATTCCCAAAGATTTTATCGTATTCTATTAAAATTTCTGTAGGCGTCAAAACATCAGACGTGGATCCAACCCCTAGTTGACCTTGAGAATTGTAGCCCCAAACGGTCAATTTATTCTTAGAGGTATACGTGCAATATACAGATGACGCCCCACCTCCTACGACCAAAATTGAATCGACATTATTATCTAATACCTTTGTTACTGTTGACCTTGTTGTAAATGTGCCATCACCAAGTTGACCAAAATTGTTATCCCCACAAGTATAAATTGCCCCGTCTGTACTTAGAAAAATAGTCGACGCCCCCGTGTATGCACCACTAGAATAAAATCCGTAACCGCCTTGAATATCTTTAATTGTAAGTGTTTCCGGAAAAACAACTTGTGTCCATGAACTCCGATCTGTCGAAGTACCATCACCGAGTTGGCCGTGCATGTTCCCGCCTGTTCCGTATATGGACCCATCTTCGACCTCTATAAATGTAACACCGGAGGAAAATCCGTTGTTCCAAAGTCTCAAAATTTCAGTATGTCCGGATGGTATGGTTAGTTGTGTGAAAGTGCTAATTGTTCCGGTTGTTCCGTCACCCATACGGCCATATAGATTCGCACCAGTTCCCCACCAAGTACCGTCAGTTTTTTTTATATATAACATCCCGTAGTCGTTGTTGTATGATCCAAAATTAGTTGGGTACATTTCCGATACGCCTGTAGCCAATAAAGTCGGAATTTTTACTGAAGTTGTATCCCCAGTTCCAAGCACACCTCTAGCATTATAGCCCCATCCCCACAAGTTTCCGTTTTCAAAAAGAATGAATTTATTTTGACCAGACTCAGCTATGTCCACAACCTCAGATTCGTCACAATCCGGGATCATAGCCTCATTCATACCCTGTACATCTATTCCGTTTATACAACCATAATTATCAGCTAGGCCCCAATAAATAACTCTGTTATCTGTTGTTAAGGCTATATTCGAGGCATAACTGTCGCCCCTAGCTATCTTCTTTATTTTTACAGCAGCTTGATATTTCTGGGTATATTCTATTATTTCAGCTCCATCCTCTACACTAGGTTTCCAATCCACAGATTTATAAGGATGATCGTGTGTATCAGACTTAGTTCCAAGTCCGTCTGACAGTGCCTTTTGTGAAGGGACCAGAAACTCACTATTTCCGGTATAATCATTTGTTAGATCCGCCTCTTGCAAAGTTCCAACAGAACTATTTATTTCAATAATTTTATTGCTTGTATATGAATCAAGTTCCATTTTTTTATCCGTTGTATAACTATCAATAGCCGGATTAACTGTCCCTGTCCTATAGGAATTAAGTTCACTTTCTTTTGCAGCCTCGTAGGTGTCCAACTCTCCTTTTTTATCTGTTGTGTAGCTATCTAATTCTGGTTTTTTTTCGTCTATCACATAGTTATCTAGGGTTATTTTGCTAGTATTTTCAACATAATCGTCTAGTTCTGGCTTAATAGTTACATCAGCATATGTTTGAGTAGCCTCATTTGCATTAGAGATCTCTCCCTCTATTACCTTTTTAAGATCAGCGTATATATTAAAAAGCATTTCTTTTAAACTTCCCCCTCTAAACATCTAGCCACCTCCTTATAATAGATCTAGTTCAGTCTGTAAAGCAGCCGGGATAAGCTTGTTTGGATTCTTCTCAACGTCCACTTCCACATAAATTTTAGATACAGTTGTAGAAATAAGATCAGAAGTGTAGCTCATATCTATAGAGTGCCTCAAAGTAAAATTGTCTATTGTGGCTGTGTCTAGATCCTCATTATCCAAACTCCAATGCTCTTTTGATACCATTTGTCCATCTGAGTTCATCTTCCAAGCTGAAACAGCAAAACTCGTGTCTATAATTGTCATAGCCGTATTTTTTATTCCAGTTTGTACATAAGTTTTTATAGCTTTTATAGTTTCTAACATTTAGGCCCTCCTTTTATATATAAGTTCTATTGTTTAACCAAGAAAAACTCGGTGTAACCGTATTGAAGTGTGTAGCTGAATTTCCCGTTCTCACATAGCTGTCTATTCTTCCGTGGTCGTGGAAATCTCCTTTTGAAGCCCAGCATGTCAAATAAGAATCCCCATCAATTACATTTCTTTTTATATACATATATGCGTATTCATAAACGGTATATTGATCATCGTTGGGCCCAGTTTCATACGAGGCTACTACTTTTATTGTTACTGTTACACCGTCCGGGATAGTTTCTAATCCTCCTACGTGTACCCAGACTTTATCACTGGAACCCGGAACATTTGTAATCGTCAGTCCGTATGGATTGGTTGGCCAAGTTGCTCCAGGGTATTTGTTCCATCCGGTTTCAAAATACCCTATAACCTTTGAGGTTGTACTTCCATAATTTCGGTTTTTACTCCATTCTTTCACAACGTCAATATTTGATTCCAGATTATTCATAAACCAATAATTCCCGGCCTCATAAAGTTCTTTCTCGGCATTTATTATGCTAGTAATCATATAATAATCAGCTGATGTAATATCTGGTTCATATCCGCCTGAATAATCTTCTACAGCGGAAAACTCATAGTTAAAAGTTTCTAGGTTTGGCATACTTGCCTGTTTTCCAATTACCCAAGTGTTATAAGCTGAAAAGAGAGTTTCATATCTGGACCTTAAATCAAGTTGAGCTTGATTCAGCGACACTATAACCTCTTTACTTAAAGGATCCGCTGCCTCTGCCATCAAGTAATTCGCTCCGGGATCACTCGTGATCTTCCTTGTGAGCTGTGAAAATCCCGTGTCTAGTAGTTTTATCGTGGCTTGTCCGCTTTTTAGTTTCTTTTTAAACTCAGTAATTTCCATAAGCTTTTTTCCCACTTAATAACCCCCTTGATTGTTTAAAAAGCTGCAGACACTATTATGATTCTCTAAACAGCTTTTAAAATTAGGATCCGTTGTATCGTTGAAAAGCTTGTGTGAGATCTCTTCCTCTGTGGTAGTTACTACCCAAGTGCCATCAATAGCTTTTCCAAGATTGTTTCCATCTATAAAGGCCCCCCATTCAACCCCTAGATCCATAAATGCAACTCCACCAAAAGGATCTTCTTCATCTTCTGTCGCTCCTATTCCTGCTAGTCCCGAATTATCTCCTTCCCAAGCAACAACTGTTTCGTGAGAGAAGAACACATAATCTCCGGCTTTCAAGGAAGTAGCCTCTTCCAATGGGACCGTCAAAGTTATCTCTATAGAAGGTAGAGCGTACCTTGAGAATATAGCGTCTGTAACTCCCTGTGCAAATGTGGCCCTCGCTGTATCTGAAAGGTTATTGATCCCTCTTATTTCAATCTCTTGTGGGCTGTCAGTAGGTATAAACATTCTGAATTTATTATATGATGTTGCATTTCCAAAGTATCTTATGACCGATTCTTCATCATCTTTAAACTTCCACCCGTACTTACATTGGATATGATTCACCACGTTATCATCTGTGATAGCTTTTTTATCTACAGAAATAATGTTTTCTTCTGAAAAAGTTGCTACCTCGTCACCGGATTGTGGTTGCTTGTGTAGTTTTATTCCTAATTTCCCCTGTGAGTTTACATATGGGAATATAGCACAAGGTTTATAAATGTTTTCTTTCAGATATTCATAAGGATCTCCAACAGCCTCTCTGAACTCAAAATAGAATTGATAAGAGCTGCTGCTTAACGAGGCCCTAACAGAGTTGAAAGATTCCAGATCCACGAAATCCGCCCAATCATTTGATAGATAAGAAACTTGTACATCAAGGGTATCTGTAGAAAAGGCTATCTGGTAGATCATTTCCACAAAGTCAATCACATGACCGTTAAAAGTTATCACTCTTGTATTAACAGCGTTTCCATTGTCGTCCGTGTCCCCTTCGTCCTGCTCTATAATAGTGAATCCCTTTCTTGTTCCCCCGTCATCATAATGAGGCAGCCTGTAAGTGTTTATATCACTAATGCTTTCAGCTTGATAATTAGAAAACTCTCTATCAAATATAGAAGTTTTTAGCCTCTCTTGTACGTCTGCAACCTCTATTTCATAATAAGTTTCAAGAGTGTCGTTGTTTATTTCTCTTATAATTCCCATATAGATTAAATAGGTGTTTTTGTCAGCGTCTACAGCGTAGATCTCAACTTTTTCTCCGTAGGTCATGGTCCCTTCTGAATTTTGCCGCTCATAGAACCATTGTGATATTGAATAGTCTGGATTCCCTATTCTTATTTTGCTAGATGATACAGAACATTTACTCTCCGTAGGCGTGATGGTTGAAGTTATGTCACTTGGCGTATTTGCTATAGCCAGACACTCTATCCCATCAAGATAGATCCCCTCACCTGTAGCAACATATAAAGGGCTTTCATCATTTGTCCCGGATCTAAGAGAATCAAAAATTTTAATAGCATAGTTATAATACTTCATGCCAGATCAACCCTCTCAATTAAGGTTATTGATAGGTCGTAAAAACTTGTCCCGGTTTTCTGAGAAGGTTTTAGATCCGTTAGTTCGAATGAAAAAACAGGCTCCCCGGCTGTAGTTTTAAGATCAAAATACCCTTTTGAAGTAAGCTTGGATTTTGTTATAGTCACTTTTTCTTCATTAATTTTAGCTGTCTGGAACTGTTTTATAATGCTTTCTATTTCATCATAGGTTAGCCATTGGAGAGATAAGGCGTATTTATGCTTTAGCCATCTTATTATGTTGTATTCCTTACCACTTTCAGAAGTGTTCAGAATAGATCCGTCAGAATCTTTCTCATACCCTTCGTATTTAATACCCTTGATTTTATAAGGTTCAAGGTTATTGATAGTTGTTAAAATTTGCATTTGCCACCCCCTCTTATCACTTTTTTTCCCCTATAATTGAAACATTATATTCATCATTAAGCTCTTTTTCTAATATCTTAACCATAGCCTTTGCCATAGAGTTTTCCTCTGTACTAATATAGATCTGAACCTTATCATCATCAGAGCTTGAGGCTGTACTTTCTGCGGTCCTTACGTCACTATCTGCTGAATAATCTGTACTCTTACTGTTAGAATCATCATCAGAACTAAGAGTGGAACTTGCTGCCATTGAAACAGCCCCTATTGCTCCAAGTTGCCCTGCAAGTGCCAATTCTTGAGAGGCTGCCGCAAATAAAGGCGGTGCAAGTGCCGCTGTTACTGGATCTGCTGCATATGAAGTAGCTTTTGCATAGTCAACATAGGATCTAACAAGGGCCTGTTCTGCCTCTCCTAGTGCCAGAGTTCCAAGTCTTTCAAGAAGTACGTTTGCTAGTTCACTCAAAGAACTTATTTCCCCACTAAGAATAGCGGTTGCCGTTTCTGCAAATACTTTTACAACTCCAAGCTTTATATCAGAGATATTATTTTTATGTTCTGCCTCTTGCTGAATTTCCAATTCTTTAATTCTATCAGTTTTTTTCAGCCTTTCTTCTTCAATTAATCTTTGCGTTTCTGCTGCCGCTGCTAGATCTCCAAGTTTTTCAGCTTGATAGGATCTCAATTCTTCTAGCTGCTCAATTCGAAACATTTGTTCTAAAGTATTCATGTTGACTCTATAATCAAATAAGGATTGTGTATATTGTTGCTCTGTGATCTTCCCAGATTCTAATAATGCAAGTTTTTGCTGTTGAAAATCATATTCTCCGGCTAGTAAAGTATTGTGATATAGTGTTGCAGCCTCTTCCTGTAATTTCTGAAATTCTGAAAGTCCTCCACCTAAAAGATCTCCTTCCATTCCTGTGATCTTCACTTCTATTTCAAGGATCTGTTTCTCTATAGCGTTTGCTTTTGTAATCTCTCCAACACTTATATAGAAGTTTTTAAGCTCCTCTAGGGCCTCTTTATAGTTTGTATTTTGCTTTAGTGCATTCTCATCCTCAAAGGCCTCTAGCTTTTCATTATATTCCTTTCTTGAAATAAGTCCGGATTTTAGCTGTCCATTTAGGTTTTCTTGGTATTCTCTCTTAGAACTTAAAGACTTTATATCAATTAAATTAATTTTGTCAGCGTGATCGTCTTCATAAGATGATATTTTCTCAAGTAAAGCTTTTTTATCAGCGGCAGCCTGTTCAGTAGACTTCTTTTCTGCCTCTTCCGCCTCTTTTTGTTGCTTTAAAAGGGCCGCCTGTTTTTTTGCCTCTTCTTTAGCTTTAAGATCAGCTAGATAAGATCTTTGTGAATTCTTTTCTGATTGTAGATCTTCCTTTTCATTTGCAAAATTATTAGGTGTCTTTTGATTCCTCATAGAGTTTTCATTCTGAAAATCATTTATAACTCTTGTTATCCCAGAAGAAACAGCCCCAACTATATTTCCGCCTAGAGCGTTATAGATCTTCTTGGTGTTTTCTATAAAATTAACATTCCCGGCAAAATCCACAACTTTGTAGGCCACCTCTATGACGGCCCTTATTGGTGTTTGTAGTTCTGTTATCAACTCTTTCCAATTGGAGTCAATTTTAGCTGTTAGTTTGGCCCAATCTGTAGCTATATTGTCACTAGCTATAGAGTAGGATTTCTCTAGTTCTCCGGCAGATTCTCCCATAGCTTTAAGGTTTTTGGTAAAAACATTTGCATTTTCTCCGGTCAGCCCCATAGCCCCTTGCCCGGCCTCTATACTGCTCCAAAGACTTATCATTTCTGTTCCTGTACTTTTAGCGTAACTTTGCATTTCTTGTAGAGCGTCACCTAGATTGCCGCCCTTTGCTATAAATTCTTTGAAACTCTCTCCTGTTATCTTCTGAAAAGTGTCATAGGCTGTAGTTCCCTCTTTTGAAAGTTCTGAGAACATAGCTTTTAATCTGGTTCCGGCCTGTGCAGCCGGTGTTCCACTCATGGTTATAGTAGAAAGGGCCGCCCCTACGTTATCAAGATCCAAACCTAGACTATTTGAAATGTCTGCAACGTCCCCCATAACAGTTGACAACTGCCCCAGAACTATTTTTCCGTTGTTCTGTATCGTGATAAGCTTGTCCATAACATCTGTTGCGTCGGAGCTTTCAAGCTTGAATCCGTTTATTGTGGATGTGAGTACATCTGTAGCAGTTGTTACGTCTGTCATTCCGGCAGCTGCACCTTTTGCAGCAGTTTCCATGAAGCTTAGCAGATCTGTAGCGTCTACTCCTGCACTCAGAGCCTCATATGCCCCACTTGCTAGCTCCTCTTTAGTAGTCCCCGTCTTTATAGCCACATCTATAAGGCCGTTCCCGTACTCGGCCAGTTCTTTTCTGGAGACTTTCAGAAGGGTATTTACTGAGGACATCTGTTTTTCATAAGCTGCAAAGTCTTTGACAGCCTGTACGGTTTTATAAGCTGCAACGGCCATTGCTCCAGCCACTAAATTTTGAGTTGAAGCAAGGGCTTTTAATTTTGGAAAAGCCTTTGTTACAGTTCCGCTGAATCCATCCATACTGGAGCTGGCTTTTTTCATCCCTTTTTCCAGTCCCGTTGTGTCAGAAGTTACTTTTTGCTCTATGAGGTAAGTTTCTTTACCAAGTAAACTCATTCGTTAACCTCCCTTCTGTATATAGTTACTGATCCATTTTTTATATTTTGTCTTTTGATTTTCTGAGAATCCAAGAAAAGGCCGCCCCGGTTTATCTCCCCACGGATTATCAAAACTTCTGGTCCTCTTATGACTCTTAACAATAGTTTTCTTACCGCTCCTAGTTCTTCTGCTATGCTTTTTGACGGTTTCTGTTACTGTCTCCTTACCGTTTTCCCCTTTAGCAGCCGGAAATTGTTGAAAAGCTGCATAAGGCGTATTGGTTCCCACTACCGCATAAGTAGAATCATATTTCCCGTGAATAGATTGTTTAAGATCTCCACTATCATTTAGCGGCTTACTACTTCTCCCTTTTCTTCTTGAAATAGTTGCCTCGCTTAAAGGTTCCCACTTGTTCCCGTCTGGGCCTACAGTATTTCTGAATCTCATGTCAACCTTTGTCTGCATATCCCCGGAGATCTTCTTCATAACAGGCTTTAAGTCTTTGGCCCTAGCTGTTTTTTCATCTAAAATTGCTTTAAATTGTTCAAAGGTCACTTTTTTAGCCATAAGATCACCCTTTTTTGACCATAGCTTTTAGTCTTTCAAGTCCGGCTATGTCAGCTTTTTTACTCCATTGTTTAACACCTTTTTCCGTGTAGATCCTTTTGTGGTACTTCATCAGTTCCGGGTATTGAGAGGCGTTTTTCTTGCTTCTTAATAACAATTTATTGTCGTAGATCTTCATTAGTCTTATACTTTCCTCTGAAATGACAGCCTCAGAGGCCCCTAGAAGGGTAAAAAATTCAAATATGTTAGTATTCATTATCTCTTCCATAGCTGCCCCGGTCAGCATTTTGTACTTCATAACAAGATAAGGAAAAGAGATCTTTGTTTCTATAGGATTCTCTTCATTATCTCCTCCGGGGCCGGGATCTTTCCCGTATGTTTTCCACTAAGGACCTTTGTACATATTCTCCCTAGAATTGACAGTTCTGAATTTGTGATCTCTTCCAGTTCAATAGTAGGGACCAATAATTTTATCAACCATTTCTGCCCATCTATAGGATCCGCCTCTAGGCGTTCCTCAAGTTCTTTCTGAATGATTCCAAAGGTCCTTAACGTAGGTTCATTTACCTCGTGTTCTTCACCTCTCATCTTAACTTTCAGAGGTTCACGAATTATTTTATCTATATCATAAATTATCATTTGTTTTCACCTCTAAAAATAGCCACCCCGGTTAAGGGATGGCTATTATATTTTATGCTTCTGTATATGTACCAATGGTATAAGGCATTCCGTAATCTGCATCTGTTTCTTCCGGATTCGCTGAGAAGTAAAAAACTAGATCCGCTCTTGTCTTACCTTCATTCTTGTACTCAACTTGATTAGTTACTACACAATAAACTCTTTTCCCGATTATGTCGTGAGCTGTAGAGGCTCCGGCAGAAACAGGGTGAACATTTATAGCTCCAAACTTAATAGCTTGACCATGTGCTGCCATTCCTAATCCTGTTGTTCCGGCCTTGTAAGCTCCTGTAAGATCTGGAAGTGTGTCAAGGTCTAGTTCTACCGAACAAGTCAGAGTCGGTTCCTCAGAAATGAAATGATTTCCGGCTTGTGCTCCTGCTAGTTGGTCAAATTTTATCTTGTTAGTTTCATAAGGTGCTGTGAAGATTGTGTCCTGCTCTTCCAATGTTCTATTGATTGTTACAGCATTTCCACCTTCAAGAGTAAAGTCTATTTTACATACTCCAAGTGTTATAACGTCCATTATTTCCCTCCTTCCTATGAAGTTATTTCAATATTATATTTAAAACCATAGCTGTTTTTTAATCCTGTTGCCTCGATACTAAGCGTATTAAACTTGCTATATGAGTATCTTTTATCCAAAGACATAGTGACAGCCGCTTTGTATAGAGTTATTTTCATTCCAGATGAAATTATTATAAGTTCCCCTGTTCTTAGAAGTTCCAGACTATTGCCTTTAAGACTTAGCATTTCAGCTAGGTCTGAGGTATACGGAATCGCACATTGGAATTTAACCTTTTCATCAACTTGCTTGATTTCAACTGGTTCTTTCACTACGTCCGTTTTTATCTCTTCTGTTATAGGCGTTATTGTCAATTTGACTTCTTCACTTTCCAGAGTAGGACCTAAATTTATTCCGTCTAAACTTATTGTGGCCGGGCCTATAAAATAATCTGCATCAAATCCCCAGACTAACATTTAAAACACCATTATCCCTGGAGCGTATTTTTCCGGTTCCTCTTCTGGACTTATTGAGGCTTTCTCTTGGGCCTCTTTTATTTCTTTTATAGTGTCCCAGAATCCTGTCATAAGATTATCCACGTACGAACTATAATCATCATTTGAGACCTGCTCAAATAATTTAGCTCCCACATAGGAAGTACACAGATCACTAAGGAGATCAGGCCCGTTTATGCTCTCCTTTAGTGCTGTTAGGTTTACTGCTGCGTCAATTACCGCTATAGCTACATTTTCCAGCTGAAGGGCCTTGGAGATAAAATCAGACTCCCCAAATCCCCAGTGATGTAAGATTGCATTTTTGGTCTGCTCCGGCATGAATTTATCCGGCATATAGTTATAATTAGCCATTTACTCTAGGCCCTCCCTTCTGGCTTACAGCCCTGTACAGTTATATCTGTTAAATTTATTTACATTTACAACTATAGGCATAGGAGCAGATTTAGCCCAGATACCTTTTTGACCTGTAGTTTCCTCAACTCTGAGTTCATCGGCTACAAGTTCAGCTCTGGCAATCTTAGACTCGTTGGTCTTAGCATCTCCCCATACCAGGCATCCGTAACCTACTGCAAGAGTTGCAGGGTCAGACATGATAAGCATAGTAGAAGTGTCTATGTTGCTTCCATCTGTTCCGGTTGCATCTAAGAGCATCTCTATTTTCTTACCTGCTACAGTAAGGGTAGGTACGTCTCCCACAAATGTGAATGACACTCCGTTTACGTTTGTGGCTGCATTTAAAGCTTCATTTTTAATAGCGTTAAACAGCGTCACTCCAGCCTCTACCTTCGGAGATACACTGTATTTCTTGATGTATGCTGTGATTTTAGCAAGTACAACATCAGAGGCTACCTTGTCAGCAAAGGCAAGAGTTGTAGCAGAAGTTACCCCTACATTGTGAGTAGTTCCTGACTTGTCCGTGTAAGTTCCTTTGAGGTACGCATCGGCACATTGTCTTTCGATTCTGTTTGCAACAGATGCAGAAGCGATTCTTGCATATTTGGCTTCCATAGCTGCTATAGAGTCAATCTCTTTACCGTCTGTAGTATAAGTAGGTACACCGGCCTTGATGTTAGTCAGATCTGATGCAGAGTATGCAAAAGTTCCCCCCACTATATCAGGAGTGAACTCTATAGATCTGAACCCGTCTTTTTCAAGTAAAGGTAAGATATCCTCTCTACCAACTATTCCAGCCACCACAAAGTGGTCTAGCATCTCATCTACTCTGATAGCTTCGGTATTAGAAAGGAATTTATTCCCCGCAGCCATGAACTTGTTTGAATAAACCTGTGGAACCTGGATTCTTTGTTTAGCCGCATTGATAAGGGCTATCAAATGTATCATTTTTTCATTCATTTAATTAAACCTCCTCTGTTCCTTCGATTTTGTCAGTAAGGATGATTCCGCACTGCTTGAACTGGGTGATTGCAGTTGTATCAGTGTCAAAGTCCACCCCTACAATATCTCCCTTTGCAACAATAGCAAGAGATGTTATTGTCCCGGCTGCGTCTGATCCCAAGGCTGTCAATGTAACTTCAGGTCCAGTATAAATACCAGCTATAACTCCAACTGCCTCATCACCATCTACATACTTATAAAACTTCCCGTCTGTATTGTCTTGAGCCAGCACTTGTAAAGTTGCTATTGTTGCATCTGCCGCTCCAAGAACGATTCTCATGTCAGGTGCTATTCTTTTGATATCTGCCGCAGGTGTTGTTGTTGATCTTGTGAATTCTGCCATCTTTTTATACCTCCATCATTATTTTTTTAGCGTTATTTATAATATCGTCTGCAGTTTTTACCTTAGGACCTTCAGAACCAATCCCTTTAGAGAACTCTTTAAAGAGATGCCTGAAAGGCCCTCCCTCTTCTGCCATCTTCATAAGATGATCCTTCATAGGCGTCTTTTCATCCTCTGAAAATTCAATGATATTTTCATAATTTTCTTCAGAAAAGGCCTGGTCAACTGCGAATTCCATAATTCCTCTAATAGCTGGAGGAACCAACCCTTTTATTTTAGTTTTAAGGGTCTCTTTTTGCCCTTCCCTTATGATTTCACGCCTTACCTCTTCCCTTATTTCAGATTCGCTTTTATGCTCTGAAAACTCTTTTGTTACTGAATACCCCTCTGATTTCAGTTTTTCAGCCCAAAATGCCTGGTCCATCTTCTCCCAGAGGATATCCTGCAGTTCTTCAAGAAGTTTTTTATTGTCTTCAGCCACGTCCAGCCCTTTAAGGTACTCTACGACCTGCTCAGGCTTCATCTCATCTTCCGGTTCAGGATCTGCCGGTGGCTCAGGTTCAGTTTTTGCAAAACCGATATACTCGTCGATCTCTGCCACTTCACCTGCGAACTCAGAAAAAGCCTTGTCCAGTTCCTTGATGTGCGGTGGTGCATAACCAAGTAAAGCCAGATGGTCAGGATTACCCTCTGGGCTGATACCAATAGAGAAATTTTCATAAGCTCCGCCCTCTGTGACCTTCTTCCCAAACTCGTTATACTGGATCTCTCCGTATAAAAAACCATCTTCATCTACAGAGGCACATTTCACCTTCCCCCCTAAAGGGATAGATGTTTTCACGTATCCGTTTTTTAGCCAGTCCCCTATATGTCCAGGCACGATAGAGAACTCTTTCCCAGCTTCCACCCACTTTTTAAAAGTGTCTATAGAATAGTTTCCTTTAGTTCCATAGTTTCCAGCCTTGAATATTTTCTTTAAAATTTTACTCACCTCCTAAAATTAATCTCACTATATACGGGAAAGGGGGACACATATTTGTGGCCCCTCCCCTAAAAATATTAAAAAAATTACAAAAAATAAAAAAAGGCCCGCCCTCTATACTGAGGTGGACCTTTTATATTTTTATACAACTTTGTTGATTCCCCCTTGATTTTGCTATATAATAAATAACGAAAGGGAGATGATCTGTATGAAGTTAACCGGTCAAGAAATAAAGACAAGATGCTTAGAAAATGGATTGATTGAGAATTACACCGAAGACAGCATAGGAAGTATTTCCTGTGATCTGAGGATTGAGAATATAATTTTAGCTGCCGACGAAAAGAAGGACGTAGATGAACACTATCTGAAGCCAGGTGAGGTAGTTTTTGTTGGAACCATGGAAAACATAAAATTGCCCAATGATCTGATAGGGATCGTTTACGGGAAAAACTCCAGGATAAGACTCGGCCTTGAGATAGCAGCACCCATCTATCAGCCTGGGCACTACACGAAAATATTTATCAGAGTTCAAAATGTAAGTTCTAATGAGATCCAGCTAAAAAAAGGACATCAGATAGCCCAGATTTTATTTGAAACCACAAACACTGTAGAGGCCCCCTATGATGGCACATTCAAAGATGAACTGGTCTACAGAGGTTTAGGGAAATATGATAGCGAGTATAAAGTTAAAGCCATCAGAAAGCAGATGGACACATTAGAGAACTTAGAGAGTAAGCTTTACGGAGTCGTTGCAGCTCTAATGGCCGTATTCGTGACCATAGTGTCTGTGATCAATTCCAATTCAAGTGGCACAAGGTCAGGAGTGGACTTTATCTTTACCAATTTGCTGACAATCAGCGTGACAGCCGCTTTATTCGGGATCATTTCCATGTTTATACCAAAGGGGACTAAAAATATAAATAAGCCCACAACCTACTGTTTAACCATATCTTTTTTATGTTTCGCAGTCGCTCTGTTGATTCATTATAAGTTTTAATATAAAAAGAGGCCCTTTAGGCCTCTTTTCTTTTATTCCAGGTAATCCCCTAATTCAGAGTAAATATCCTGTTCCTCCTCTGATAATCCTATCTCTTCGAAATAAGCATTCAGACCAGAGATTAAAACACCGTCAAGCGTGTATAATAAAGTGCATTCGCAACAGTAAGCGAACTCTTCGCTTTTTATGGTGATTTTCCTTAAATTATCCTGTTTACATTCTTCACACAATCGCATTTTTACTCCTCCTTAAAGCTAGGATAAGCTGTCCCAACCTCTCCGTCTTTTAGCAAGAATACCTTTATACAGGTCTCCCCTTCGGTCCCTATCACTTTTTTAGTATCATATACTACTTTTGCACCGTAGCTGGTTTCCGTTCTAACGCCTTTACTCACTGCCGCATCCACAGCCTTAAGTACATCTGCTGGAGTAAGCTTCCACCTGTGGAAGATAGAGTGTGTAGCTGTTTTTACTGCTTCCTCATAATGGTGGAGTACGTGTATTATACCATGGATATATTTTTTATCCTTTTTATATAGCAGGCCGGCAGAACTTTTATACACCAGCCCCTGCACATGTTCTAGACCGTAGTAATCAGCAAGTTCTTTTATAGCCCTTGCCTTCCCAAGGGTATGATTTAGTATATTCTCTGTTATATTCTTTTCCAGGTTGCCGTCTTTAGCCAGGTTTATAAGGCAGCTATCCCAAAACTGATTGGCTTCTTTTTTCTTTGCCACCTCTATAAGTGATCCCACGACCCCTTCTTTTATCTTAACACCCTTCTCAATATTTTTCCATACTTTGGTAGGATTTCCTGCAAAGTCCCCCATCTTACTTTTGAGGCTCTCTATATCACTTGTCATCTTATTGGAAGACTTGAGCCCGTATTCATCCAGATCCTCTTTTGACAGGGTTATCCTCTTCGATCTGCAGTTGTGGTGGTTAGGCGGCATGAAAGTATTCCAGAAGGCGTGATCTAGTGGGTATACCTTCCCGTCAAGGGCCTTGCATATATCAGACTCCCTCCCATCCTCTATAGCATCATAAAGACCGTATGGTTTGTTCTCCTTGTTCTCCTCCTGTTGCATATAGGCCCCGGCATTATAGGCAGAATGAATATTATTTCTCCATACTAAATTAAGATACCAGCCATTTTCACCAAAGCCCGTATTTTTAAGTATCTCATCTGAATTTTTTATCCATTCCTTAAAGGTCTTACCAGATTCCAGGGAGTTTTGTAGGTTCTTGATTAACCCCTTCGTGGTTTCAAGTTCTGTACTTTTCTTTATCCAGGTATACCTAGACCTTACCTCCTCTGTTATCGGCTCTATAAGGTTGTACATTGTGGGGACTCTTTCCAGTATGGCAGATATGGCCTCGTCATAAGGAAGTTTAAAAGGATTTACTTCCTCTGCAAACTCCACCATATCCATCTCTTTTTCATCCATAGCCCCTATAAGTGCAGCTATGATAAGTTTCTCCTGCAGCATCGACAGGTCAAAAGAAAAAGCTTCCTTCAGGTCCTCTATGGACTTCACTTTATTCAGCTGCTTAAGAGCCTGTTCATATACACCTTTTGAGAACTCCTCCTTTGTAGCTGCGATTCCCTCATCCAGAATCTTTACATTCTCAAGAGTCTTTTCCAAGTAAAAATCTATTTTTTTTTTAGACTTGGAGAACTCAAAAGCCGGCTGGGCCTCTGCTGTTTCTTCCAAGTCTTTTTCTTCTACTCCCAGCAATTCAGCTACCTTGGTTTTTGATATCTTGTAACCAAGCTCTTTGGCTCTATTGAAAGAATCTATTTTTACCGCTCCTGTTTCTGCCTTCTTTTTCTCCAGTTCCTCCCTGGCTTCCTCTCCTTCGTCTATATCAAAGGTCCAGTGAAGGCCTGCCGGATCATGCCCAAAGAAGAAAGAATCAATTCTGGTGAGTTTCAGCAGTTCCTCTGCCATGAACACTGCTATATCATCCTCTATCTTCTCTTTTTCATCCTGCTGTACTGAGTCACGGCTATAAGACCCAGTATCTCCCTCAGAGAATGCAGCTCCCTTTATGAATTTATCTATCTTCTTTTCAAGTCTTTCTAGAAGAATCTTGTGCATCTCAATTTTGAGATCTGAAAGGGATATAAAAAAGAATGAGTCTTTCAATGAGAAGTTGCCACCAAGAGGAATGGCCATAACATTGCCACCCATCATATTTTTAACGGACCCAGCTCTATCTTTTACCTGCTTTCTTCCTTCTTCTGTAGATGCTTCCATCTCGTCAAATCCAAACACAGGTATTATGTCCCCGTATTTCTCCTGTATCCCTCTGACTTTAGCTTCCAAGCCTATATAGTCATCATGTGCCTGGGCCAATCCATAGGTAAACAGAGATTTCCCAAGGGGATACTCCAGACTCTCGTCATATTTGGCTATTATAAACTTGTCCTCTGTAAGCTCTATTTCAGATTCACCTTTAAGAAGCCATCTGCCGGTGGAGTTTTCATATTTGATCTTTTGCCTTGGGATGAATTCCAGCCTTCTGAGAGTGAAGTCCTCGTTGTAGATCTTCTCAAACACCGAAAACCCATAGTAAGGAGTCAATGCCAGCTCCCTTATAAAGCTCTGCCAGTTTTCTATAGAGTCAAATCTGTTGCTGATCTCTTTTATCTCTTCTAGGGTATGCTCTCCTTTAGATCTCAGCTCTATCCTTCTGGAACATACTCCCCTCACCATGGATAAAACCGGTGTTGATATCTCCAGACTGTGGAGCATTTCATTTACCTTTTCCGGATCTAGTGGAGGTGTGTCCGGGGAGATACTTCCTATGCTTAGGCTTGATATAGCTATCTCTCTCAATAGAGCTTTATTTTTAACAGGCTCTTTAGAAAATTCTATCGGTTTTTTTCTTCTGAAAATATTAAACATTATTCCTCCTTTTTCGCTTGAATTATTACTTATACTTGTTTGTTGACCAAGTCGACTTTCTGTAAGTACATATTTTATTGAGTTTTTGAAAAAAAGGCCTTTTTTCAAGATTGAATGTCAACTTTTAAAATAATTTTATACTGATATAGGGTTAAAATTCAGAGCCCCTATTTTAGGTTTTGACACAAAATCTTCTATGGCATATCTGAATGCATCCATAAGGTGGTTAAAGTCGTCTATAGGCTTGTTGGTCGTGTTTCCGAATCTGTCTTTATCCCAGGTATAGTTGCTTATCTCAGTTAGGAAGTTTACACATCTTGGATGAATATAGATTTTAAACCCCTGAATAAACTGGATTCCGTTGTTGATAGAATCCTTTCCTTTGGCTGTCCCGGTTATTCTTCTGAGCCCCAGATATCTCAGTTCGTCAATAGACTTAGGTTCTGCTGAGTCAGCTGTTATCTTTTCCTTGGAGTAACCCTTTTTATTTATCTCTTCGTAGATCATCTTGTTTCTCAGGGCCTTCTTGTAAATTTCATCAAATACAAATATCTCTTTTTTCTCTAAGTCTATAAGCCCACAGAATAAAGCTGTAGGGTCGTTGGTGTACCCGAAGTCCAGCCCAAAAGCAGATTTCACACCTTTTCTGCCAGATATCTCATTGACGCTAAACTCTTTTTCTTCCCAGTTTTCATAAACCAAACCGTCAACAATACCCCACTCCCCAAGACCTGCCACCTGATAACGCCTGGGATTATTCTTTTTCATAGTCTCAAAGACTTTCAGATCTGCCTTGTCCAGAAACTCATTGCACTTATAGTTAGTAGTTTTGGCAAGTATGTCCGGGTCGTCTTCTGCATCAAAGAACCTTCTCTTTACCCAGTGCTTTTCATTCCATGGGTTGAGTGTCAGAGTAATCTGCTTAAATAAATCCCCTGGAGACTGCCCCCTTATTGATTCATCCAGCATGTTAAAGCTATCTTCATTGGTGATCTCATAACATTCCTCTAACCACATCCAACAGAGCATACCTGTTTCCACTGTTATGGATGTTATCTTAAGTGGATCATCAAGGCCCCTGAAAAGTATCTTTTGTCCTGTAGGTTTATAGGTCATCTCTATTGGTGACTCTTTTGTCTCCCAATGTTCAGATACTCCCAGCCTGTTTATAGCCCATTTCAAATCTGAGTAGCAGCTGTCTTTTAAAGTTCTGAATACCTTCCTAACCACTAGAAGGTTTGCCTGGGGATGTTCCATCATTTTGTAGATATAGTAAAGTGCTGTGGTCTTTGATTTTTTAGATGCACGGGATCCTTTGCACACACGATACCTGCCTTTAAAATACCAATAGTCCTTATAACCTTTTCCTATAAGGTCAGGTAAATATAACCTTTTATTCTTCAAGTTCATCTTCTCCATAAATGATTATAGGCAGTGATCCCTCTACATTTAATTTGTCAGTGAATATACTGTACCTTTTCCCCAGGAGTTCAGCACATTTATTGGCATCCTTTATGGATATTTTCTTTTTAATTATTCTGGCTTCACTGTAACCCTCTCCACAACCTTCTATCACCACAACTTCCTCTTCCAACTCTTGCCGCATACCCTTGCTCAAATACTCCATAACTTCTTTTGCATCTGCTATCCTGTCTGAATCTATCTGAGCTAGTCTTTCGTCGATATACGCTTTTACATGAGGTTTTGTAAGGTTCTCACACCCCATTTCTCTTGCAGTCTTCTTAGAATATCCTGCTTTTATAGCTGCTTCTGTTGCATTCGCCAGCTCTATATAAAAATCAGCAAAAGCTTTCTGTTTTAACGTAAGTTTCACAGCCACACCTCCATCTTAAATAACCTTTATATAAAAATAAAAAGTGGTTATGATTTCATAACCACCTTAGTAAAAAAAATTTCCACCACGCATTTTTACAGAAGTCTTGAACTTTCTGACTTTTTTATCAATATTTTTCAACATGCTTCTGATCGTCTCGATAGAATAGTTGAAATAATCAGCAGCTTCTTGGTGAGCCCAATTGAGTTTTCTAACTCTTAACCATACTTCATGTTCTATCTCAGTGGTCACCCCTTTAACAATATCTTCCTCTAACCTTTGATTTATTGTTATCCCTTGGGAAGTAATATTTGCTTCTGAATCATTTGAGTCCATGAGCTCGCTTGAATGCTCTTTATATGCAGTTTTTGACATTACTCCACTCCTTTAGACCTAAAACTAGTATGTCACTCTAAAATAATATACATCCCTGCTTTTTCCTTATCCACCTCATGCCCTAAAAAGACAGGTATCACGTTATGGCAATCGTCATCTTCCAGCCATCCATACTTTTGCATAAGATCCAGAGGTAATTGAGCTGCGTTAATATAATCAAACTTCCTTTTGGAATCCCTGATAAAGTAAAATCCTATTTTATAAGGCTTTTCCTTCCCTTGGAGAGCTTTAAGGAATTTATTCCGTTTAATCACATATTCAGCCTCAGAGGTCTTAATATATCTTTTGCAGGTGTCCGACATTACTAAAAATTTTCCAGTCCACTGCTTCGAGTTTTTTGAACTAGGCACATTCCCAGATATAAAGATCTTAGTCATAGTACCCGCTTTGGATTCTCTCCAGAGTCCTGTCTATTTTCTGCTTGATTTTTCCCTTTATATCATCCCTATGGACTTCGAGTATGTAATTAAAGTGATGATGCAGGCCATGCCCCTCTAAAGCATTTTTAAAGTGCCTGCAGTGGTCCTCAAAGTCTCTCCTGATAGTGCTTGTGGAATTGGCGATCATTTGTTCACAGGTGACGATCCTATCTGCCAGTTCATCCTTAACGTTATCTAGTGCTTTCTGAGAAGGTCCCATCACAAATCTTTGTAGTGCAAGGAGTAATTCAAAGCCCTCACATTTGGTCTGTTCTAGTTGTGCAGAACCACCGAAGTGGTTGAATATGCTGTTGTTCTTAATTTTATAATCCTTTGATATCATATACCCTCCCTGTGATATTGCTTAGTATTCCTAATGTCTGATTGTATATTTCAAGCTTTTCTTTCAAAGCCTTATTTTCAGTTTTATATGCATCTATATTTTCATATGCTATTTCAAGGTCAACTGCCAGATCTGTATTCATGATTTCAAATTTTTTCAATTTTTCATTTAGTTTTTCTATGCATGGGTGAGGTGTTTTCAGTTTATGAGGCACACTCTTTTTAAGCTCATTATCCAGATATTTGTTGACGTTGTTTGCATATTCTATTTGTGATTCAAGATCCAAAATAACGCTATCTTTTTCAGAAATCTCTTTCTCTCTTTCCGATATCACATCTAATGCATCTTGGAGCATATCTTTCTTGTCTGAATGCATCTTACCATCTCCATTTATTTTGTTTTTAGGCTTCAGTCTGGCTATTTTATTTCTTACCTGTGTTACAGGAACATTCAATTTTTTTGAAATTTCATTTGCCGTCATTTTGCCCTTGTTGTCGATTATGAACTGCTCTTCCTCTTTGGTCCAAATCTTCCGCATTGCCCCCCCTTTATGTCATCAAGCTGTTTTTTCTTGTATTTCCAAAACCTCCTCAGACTTTCCATGCTGCCTATGCTATACCTGGCCAGATATTTTCTCTGGTCGCCAGGCATCATGTTGCCGGCTTTCTTTCCCAGTTCCTCCAGGAAGGCCACAGTTTTTTCCAGGATCTCTTTTTCGGTCATGCTAGGCTAAGAATGCCTTGAATTTATCTTGTGAGACCTTCCTTTTGCTCGCGCCCTCAACCAACACTGGATAACACATCTCTTTGATACGGTCCTTGATCCTGTCTTTACCGTCGATAGAGAAATATTTTGTGATCTCACATAATTTTCTGTCATTGTTGAAATTCAAGTTAGTTGAAATAACCATGGGCTTTCCAGACCTGTACCTGGTATCAATTAGGGTAAAAATTTTCTCGATTACCCATTCAGTTTTTTTCTCTGACCCAAAGTCATCTAGAATTAGGAGATCGCAGTTTTTAACATGATCTAGAACATCCCTTTCAGCTTCTGCCCATTCACTTCTGAGCTTATTCAGATACCCGTTAAGACTTAATGCTAGAACTGTTTTACCGTTGCCCATAAGATGGTTTGCTATGCAGGCGGTAGAAAAAGTTTTACCTGTCCCAACATCCCCGTAAAGAATGATCCCAACGTCTGATCCATTTTTTTCAATGAATTTCTCAGCGTATCTTTTGGCTAAAAGCATATGCTTTTCTGACATATCGGCATTCTCAAACCTGCTTTCAATGAATTTTTTATCAACAACTGAAATATTTTTAAATTTTCGAACCCTGTTCATGATTCGCTCTCTAACCAGGGCTTTTTCTTCCTCAAGGGCCTGCCTTTCTGCCTTAATCTCCGAACAATTACAGCTGGGGACATACTGCAGTCTAGAAAGAAAATTATAATCTTTTAAAGTTTCCTGGAGTTCCTCCCAGTTTTCATTCTCCTTGTATGGTTCACCGCAATCTCTACAGTATTTCATCCAAAAGACCTCCTATATTTCCACAATCAGTATATTCAGTGGGCTTAAACTCTATAATTTTACTATTTGATTTTTTAATAAAATCTTTATCGTCATAGTCTCCCATTGCTATTTTCTCCCAAGTAGAGCGGTTTAAAAACATTCGCTTGGTAGGTTTCAATTCTTTTTCTCCCCTGAGATATAAACTATTCCTGTAAGATTTCATAGGGTTCAATTTTAGGTCTGAGCACCAGTTTATAATTCGACTCATTTCAGTGGATGAAAATTTTATTCCCTGACGCATGAGTTGATTTATAAATTCACCAGATGATTTATCTATGTCTGACTGACTGTCATTCCTTATCTTAGTTTCCTTAAACTTAGTTTCCTTAGGGGTACATTTCATGTCACTACCGGTAGGTACATCAAATGTACCTGGTGTAGTGACATCATTTGTACCTACTGCATCTAATGTAGGTACATTAATTGTATCTGGTGTCTCGTCTATACTAGGTACATCACATGTAGGTACATTTTGGGGTTTGTTAGGTATATTTTTTAAAAAATATAAGTTAGATTTTCCTTTTCTTTTTGTCATTTCTAAAAAATCTTTTTCAATGAGTTTATTGATATATTTTGTTATGGTTCTTTTGTCTTTTAGTCCTGTTACTTTTAACAGCCTGTCACGACTTGGGAAGCATTCTCCCCTACCGTTTGCGTGTCGTGCAAGTACCATATATATAAGTCTCTCCATCGGCTCTAGATCGTCTCTGTCTATGAGAGAGTTCTCTAGAAAGAAGTATCCTATTTCTCGTTTGTCTCTGATCGCTGCCATTTATAACCTCCATTTTTAATTAGAGGACCAGCCACGATCCTCAATTTATGTTCTTATGAGAGCCCCCAAAGGGCAGGCCGTGGCTGGCTGTCCCATGGAAACTCTAATAAAAACATAAAATTATTTGTCAAAAACGTAAATACGCTGGTTATATTTATGTCCGAACCAGCAACGGACAACCGTCTTTTATCTTCAAGGAGCCTGCACATGCAGTAAAGACTCTTCCAAAGAGCCTCTTCGGTACAGTCAAGAGAAGCGAGAAAAGAGGGTTTTGGGATCCCTCCGGGGGAGTCCCTTGACTGTACTGAGGAAGCCCTATAGGGGCTGTTAATTATCCTCCCAAAAAGTTATAATGATATTGGCACATATAAATTAAAACTTAAGGAGGTGATAATTATGACAAAAATTTATGCAAATCTAATTGGAAATTGGACTCTACTCACTGAATCAGATACAATCATGAACGAAAATCCTTATGTATGGGTAAAAGAAAAAAACATACAAGAGCATGATTTTATATGGGTAGGTCATGAAAACACTGGTTATAGAATTCATGTTTCACAAATTCAAATTACAAATTAATTTCCAACTCTACATTCTTAACCATGCTCTCAGTTATCTTGAGGGCATTTTTATTTGCCATGCTGGAATAGGCTCTCTCTACCTCATCCCTGAGAATTTTCCATTCCTTATAGGTCAAACCATCAAGTTCTTTAAAAATCTTTTCCACTCTCTCACCTCCTTAAAATAAAACTTGAAACAATATACCTTTCAAGGCATAATTCCTCTGGTGGCGGATATTAGGTTCTTACTGCAACCTCATGGGAGAAGTCGGTAAAGACCACATTTTAGATCAACTTAAGTAATATTTAATTCTCCGCCACCTTTGGAAGCTCTACTTTCATAACTATTTTCTTTTCCACTATTTCTTCACTGATCATTCTTTTTGCCTTGCCAGTAAGTTTTTTAAGGTACCTTCTCAGTACTCGTTTTTTTTTCTTCTGAAAATTCCTCACTCTCTCGCCTCCTTGGATTTATCCTCCCAAAAAGTTATAATAAGATTGCCAAAAACTATTAAACTTTTCAGGAGGTTATTTATTTGAAAATATTTGAATTCATAAAGGAATTGATCTTACACCCAATAACTCAAGTTATGTCCACTATTGTATCTTTTACTGTAGGAATTTTAGCCTTAAATTATTACAGATACTTTATACCTATCTATAAGTTTAAAGTTTTAAAAGCTATGAAATTTGAAAGCAAATGCATAGTGTTGGAAATTGAATTAGACAACCCAACTTTTAACTTCGTCCAGGTAAAAAGATTAAGGCTGATTTTTAAAAAAAACTCACTGGCTCCTGCCTCGCAATTCGAAGATTTGTTTAATAGAAAACAATTTAGAACTATTCCCTCTGGTGTGAAAGACAAAGAATATAGTATCTATGAAAATAAACGTGCTGCTTATTATCGAAATTTTATGAAAACTTATAAAGTCACAGATGATACAGTCTTAAATCTCGATGATGGGAGCACAATAACATTTCACATTATTCTCCCGTTATCAGAAAACATACGTTTGTCAAAAAGTAAACTACGTTTAGAAATGACCCGAGGAAGCATAAATATCCCATTAAAGAATATCCACTTTTCAGAAGTGTAAACCCTAATTTAAAAGAAACTATCGTAAAAATAAATTGTGGAATTATATAAGCATTTCCTATCATTTTCACTCCTTATCTCCTTATTCAGATTGTAACCGGATAGGCATTGGACAAACTTTAAGGTTATCTTTTACGGTATCTGAACTTAAGTAAAGGGTTGATTCTTTTTTCTTCAGTTCGATACCGTAAAGGAAATCTATGTTAATTTTTAATTTGTCCCACTCTGATTTACTAAGTTTTGATAATTCTTCGTATAATTTTTCAGATATTTCCACTCTCTCACCTCCTTCTTTAAATTTAGATTTAAATCCAAATCTAAAGGTGCAAATTTTTTTATTGTTTTGCTTTTAATACAATTTCTTTGGTTTCGTCATTATAATAAACATCAACAATTTCAAACAGATGATCTTTTTCTATTTCTTTTATTATAGCATTAGGGATAGTAATCCCTTTAGAATTTCCAGTATTAAATATTTTTCTTTCGCCTAAAAATAAAATCATAACAACTCCTTTGACATTACAAAATGCGATTTAAATCTAAATCAAGTATAACGTCTTTCCAATACTATGTCAATATTAGATTAAAATTAATATATATTTTCTAAAGTTATTAGTAAAATTTACATGGATTAAAAAAAGCCCCTATACTTAGAGGCTCAAAAAAATTCTATAAAATTTTCATAGTTAAAATAATAAAATTAGACAAGATTTGGTATTTCAAAAGAACTTTCATCATGTTTAGAGCTTATACAATTTCTACCTTTATGTTTTGATATATAAAGAGCATCATCTGATCTTTTAATTGTCTTATCTATAGTCTCGTATCTTTTATGCTGTGCAACACCACAACTGATGGTTAGCTTTGGAATTTTTTCAAATGTGAACCGTTCAACTTTATCACGTAATTTTTCTGCTAAGGTCACAGCACCTTTTATATCTGTTTCAGGTAATATTATCATAAATTCATCCCCGCCGTGTCTTCCAAAAATATCCTGTTCTCGTAGATTAGATGAGATTAATGGAGCCAACTCTTTTAAGACAGAATCACCAATTAAATGGCCATAAGTGTCATTTATTTTTTTAAAATAGTCTATATCGAAATATATGATCGATAAAGGCGTGTCATTTCTATCTGAAATCTTCTTTAACAAATCAAATCTATTAATCATTTCATACCTATTATAAACACCAGTAAGGCTATCTGTATGAGCAAGCTGTTTAAGCTTTTCAGTAATTAATTCATTCTTTTTTATTATTAAATATATCCCTGTAAGGAGAAGGGTGAATGAGATAATTTTCGCAAAATCTTCACAAATATTTTTTAAAATTTTAGGATATTCACATATTTCATCCATAACATCTGAAACATGACCTAAAAAGGACAATGCAAATCCTATGTTGAATAGATTGTAAATTTTACTAGATTCCTTATATTTTTGAATTAAAATAAATAATACCAGAATTATTGACGCCATTGTCGCTTCTAGAAAAAAATCAACCATATCTACATTTTTATCAACTTTATAATTTTTATAGATAAAAGAACAGTAAATACTGATCAAAATCAGAAAAAACAAAATATAAATTTTACTTTTTTTATTCATAAAAAACTCCTTTTTTGTTTTTAAGGCTTGAATTGTAAAATTATAGTATGTAAATCGACTAATTTTGTCAAGTTATATTGTTTTTTTAATACTTAATATTAGAGTCTATCCAAATTAATATTTGTAATTTTAATGTTTATATAGTAATAAATAAAGGAAATCTTTAAAAATTAAAGGAAGGAGTCTTAAATGAAACCAATTTTTAAGTTTAAGCATTACAATAACTTTCTACCTATTTTAAGCTTAATACTTGTAATTATTCTATGCCTAAACATAGTTATCCTATTAGAGAAAAAAAAAGGAATGGAAGATATTAATTTTAAACTTTTACAAGCTTCAAAAAATATAAAATATGTTTTAGGAAATGACTTCATAAAATCAAATATAGATGAAAATACTTACTCTAAAGAATCTATAGTTAAAAAAGGAACTCTTCTAAATCAAATGGCAAAGAAATTTGAAGTTGACTATCTGTATATTTTAGTAAAAAAAAATGATGATATTCACTACGCCATTATTTCAGAGGAATTAGAAGAACTTCAAAAAGATTCGAAGGCATATTATTGGCAAAGTCTAAAAGATACGAAGGATGATTCTTTTGATTTAACTCGTATGGCTTTTGATAGTAAAAAACCTATTTTTTTTGACAGCAACGACATATGGGGAAGTTATCACTCAGTATATGTAAGAGAGAGTTCAAACGACGGGACTACTTATATCGCTGGAGCTGATATAAAAACTTCTTTTTTAAAAAATCATATATTAAGCCACACCTTTATGCTTTTTGTTAATACTGTAATAATATTTTTATTTTCTATACCTTTTTTATTTTCTTTTAGAAAACTAAAATCAGAATACGTATTATTAAAAAATAATTGCAAAAAAAAAGACTCTTTTGATTCCTTAACCGGTGCATATAACAGAAAAGAAGGTTTGAAAATTCTAAATTCTCTTGCAGAACCTGGAACAGTTCCTATCTCAGTATGTCTAATAGATATAGAGAGTTTAGGGCGTATAAATGAGAAAAGAGGACTTCAATCTGGAGATGATATAATAAAAATTGTTGTAAGTATATTAAAATACAGTTTTAGACATACTGATAAAGTGGTTCGGTTAGAAGGAGATAAATTCATGGTCATTCTACCAGACTGTTCCAGTGATGCTAAGGAAATTATTATAAAAAAACTTTTAAAAAAACTATCGATGTTCAACAAACTAAATAAAAAAAATTATTTTATAAAACTTCATGTTTTATATGTTCAATATAAAGATGAGAATGTCGAATCTTTTATAAATAATTCTCTAAACCGTTTGATTTTGAATAAAAAAAATCAACCAGTTGAAGATTTAATTATCCAAGAAGAAATCTTATCAGGTATCACAAATAATGAATTTAAGACATTTTTTCAACCAAAAATTTTTTCAAAAGAGAAGAAGATTGAATTTGAAGCCCTAGTAAGGTGGTTCCATCCAGAAAAAGGAATGATTCCACCAAACAAATTTATCCCTATTGCAGAAGATTCATTTCTTATTTACAGAATAACTGAACTTGTACTAAGAGATTCTTTAGAAGCAGCTAAAAGGCTAAATACGCGTATATCTATTAATATATCTTCAGTAATATTTGAAAATGAAACGCTTATAAATGACATAAGAAATATATTGATGGATTATGAATCCAGAAATCTTATAACATTTGAGATAACAGAAAGAACAGCCATGATAAACTCTTCTTCAACACTAAAAATAATGGAAATATTAACAAATTTAGGAGTAGAATTTTCTATTGACGATTTTGGAACTGGATATTCATCTCTTAGTTACATAGGAAAATTTCCAATATCAGAATTAAAAATTGACAGATCATTTATAAATGACTTAGAAATCAATAAAATAAATCCATTAATAATTAATTTCTCTTTAAAAATAGGAGAACTAGCGGGGTTCAAGGTTATTGCTGAAGGGGTTGAAACAAAAGAACAAATAGAAAAATTAATATCTTTAGGATGTTATAATTTCCAGGGATATTATTTTGACAAGGCACAACCTCTAGATGCTATTTTAGAAGATTATTCAAAATATAAATATTTAGATAAAATGGACTTTTATACCTTGGAAAAGCTTTAGAAATATGATAATATTCTAAATTGTTAAGATTCAACCATCTTTAAAATTATACGACTGTTTAAATCTCCCCTGATTTAGACAGTTGTACCCCCAATTATAATTCCAAGCAATTGCGCTTGGATTTTTTATTTTTAGAACTTTTTAAAAATATGGCTCAGGACTATGCTGAAAGAAATAAGCTGGGATTATGGAGGAATCCTAACCCTACGGCTCCATGGGACCACAGGAATGGGCAGAGGAGCTCAAACACTGTTTCAAAACCAGTTGAGAGCAGTCAAAAGCTGGAAAATGTAGTTTATGTTACTAAGAGCGGGAAGAAGTATCACAGATCCACCTGTAGGTGTGCTGCCAAAGCTACCAGGTCTATGCCTCGATCTGAGGCTGAGGCTCTTGGGTATGGGGCTTGTGGGGTTTGTAAGCCGTGAGATAAAAAAGAGCCCCGTATAGGGGCTTGGGTTAACTTTATCAATATTTAACTAGAAAAGTTTTATACTTATAAAACAATTTTTCTTTTATTTTGTCTTTGAAATATGTAATAAGATCTTTCATGATTATTAAATTCCCTTTTTTATAAATTATAAAATGGATTCCAGTTAAAATATCTTCTATATACAAATAATCTTTAAAATTTGAATATTTCCATTTCACCTTCAAAACTAGACTAGTAACCTCTAAATTTGAAAAAGCTCTTAAAATATTTTCTTCCCAATTCTCAATCAAAGATACTCTATTGTCAATATTTCTTACAAAATTAATTGGGGGGCCAGCTGTACTAACTGGATTATAGGACATATACATACCTTTGTTACCTTGCATAATAAACAATACATTGTTAGTAATAAAATTTTTAATTTCTTTTATCGAATAGTTATTACAACCATTTATTTTATTCAATTTTGGCGGTAATAACTTATCTAATTTTTCACTTTCTAATAGTTTTATAAAATACTCATAATCATATATCCGATTATGTAACCCTATATCTAAAAAGTAAACTTCATGTTTTGTATAAATCAAATAAATTAAATCATCCTTTGTTAAATGATAATGGGTGATGTTTAAATTTAACAGTAGACTATCTAAATAAACTTTTTTATTTAGATCTTCTTTTAAATTAAAAAATTCATATGAAGCATCATTTAAGTATTTATTACTTTTATCATTTAAAGATAAATCCCCTTTTAGTAAAAAATTTTCTAATTTTTGAACTCTTTGATTTTTATCAGAAGTTAAATTGATTAATTTTTTTTTAAAATTATTTGAATAGTATATTTCTCTTTTTATCCCATCAAATTTTACTTTCTTAGATTTAATAATTGCTAGTTCGTATTTCAATATTAGATCTTCATTCCCTAATGCTTGTGGCAATTTTTTTTCAAATTTTCTTCTTGATTTTCCACTACTTTTTTCTAGAACTACTTTTATTAATTCTTCTTCATAATCTCTTAATAAATTAATTTCTATTTTTTTCATACTAACTCCTTATATACTTTATGTAAAAAAAGCCCCGAAAGGGGTAGAAAGTTATTAGCAAGTGAAATTTCTGAATAAAACTTGACTTATCTTTTTTGTTTTATTAAACTTAGAGTATTAAAGTTAGGGGAGGGGAATGTATGAGATATATTGTCAGTTTAGGTATTGTAAGTATTATTTTCCTCTGTATTTCAAATACTGCTTTCGCGTATTTTTTTGCTAAAAATGACCTGCTGTGTCTTTTGATTTCTCTGATTTTATTTTTTTGTTTTTTTTATATCGAAGTAGATTCTTCAAAAAATATAAGCATAAATATTTTTAATCGTCTATTTTAGGAACCTTGAATTCAAGGTTCTTTTTCATTGCCTCTATTTTTTCTAAAGGGATATCTTGTCCCATTTTCTCTATAAGTTTATTTAATACCTCTATCTTATCTTTCTCCATTTTATGTCTGTGTCTTTGTTCAATGTAATCATGGAGTGTTTTCCCACCAGCTTTTTCTAATCCAAATTCTCCAAAATTAACCTTTAAAGAACCACCATTAAAAATTTGACCTAAAACTGAAAGAGCTGTAGCACCTGCAAAAATTATGGCGATTATGTCCCCTTTTGAACAAACACTAGTTTTTGTAACTATTTTTTCATTTTTATCTTCTATAAGATTAATTATTTTTTCTGCATAACTCAGAACATCAAAAAAAGTTTTCATATCAGAGGCACAAACTTCTGAATTAGTATCTATTTTGTATTTTATATGAATTCTGTTATCTATTACAAATACATCATGTAAAAGTTTGTTAACCTCATATCTCATGCTATCTGATAATTTAGATATGGAATGTGGCGAAAATAAATGAAGCAGTAACTTGGGGTTCAAATTGTCCTTTGGTAATATTTTTAACCATTGCACATTTCTAAATTTATTAATTATCCCTGGATCTGTTCTTTCTGTTTCTTTACGGGTTTCACCGCCTATATAAAGTAATCTTTTTTGTTCTATCACCTTTCTTACATCTAAGTCATTATCAATGATTTTTCCAAAAGCAACTCTCTTTTTTTCGGTATCTGGCATTATTATTATATCCCCTTTTTTCATGCCAGCTGCAAAATTATAAATTTTATTTGATATATTCCCAGGTTTTTTATCTTCCGGATATTTACTCTTGGTCAATTCCTTTAATTTATCTCTAGAATCGATACCTTTTAAATCATCAATTCTGTCCCATCCAATACCTATTTTATTTTTTGAATAAAACAGATCAAAATATTTGGCTTTTTGCCCCGCTCTAAATAACCAGTATCTTTCTTTATTTGAAACTTTGTACACATTACCGATAATATTTTCTGTCATTTTACTCCTCTTAACTTGTTTTAAATTTGATGTTTTTCGTTTTTGGATTATCTCCTAAGCCTTCTCCATTATCCAGATGACCTTACTGCAGATTTTGAACTCATCGTTTTATATGCATTATCAAATTATTTAAAAGGTTCTATCGTCTTTAAATCAAATGTTTTAGAGAGATTAATTTGATGTTCAAATGCTTGCAATGTTTCTCCTGGGTTAATATTTTCAAATTTAAGTTGACTAAATTTATTTTTTTCATATCTTACAGAGTAAACATATTGATCTTCTGTATTTCCAGTAGCTTTATTTGCACGCTGAGTGTATCCTGATACGATTATATCTTCTATTATAGGAGCTGCAGAATAAGCTATAGATGCAAAAAATACACTGATACCAGCTATACTTGTAAAGTAATCTTCCTTTTTCTCTTTTAAAGTTTTATCCTTTATTGAAATCTTTCCACTTGCTAACTTTTGAGCTTTTTTTGATGGGAAATCTTCAATCTCAGGAAGATCAACATCCAAAACAACTATACGTCCATTATCTCTTACTTCAAATGACACTGAAAACTCCACAGGTAATTGTATTTCAGAAAACAAATCTTCTAATCTTTCCTCAACATATGAAGTATCGGGATTTAGTAAACGTTTCATTTCCTTCGCCCAAGATTCATATTCTTGCTGATTAATTTTGTTTTCTTTAATTTCTGTAACATTTTCTTTGCTTTCAAAATTATCTTTTTCTTTTTTCCAATTAATATAAAGTTCTTCATATCGATTATCAGTATGTTCATCTACATATTTTTGTCGTTTTTTCTTGAGTCCAAATAATCCTTTAACATTTTGTTTGGCTTCCAAATGAAGATCACTTATAACTTCATTTTTTCCTGGAGCTTTTTTATTAAAGTCTTGTCTTTTATATTTTAGAGGCTTTGATCTAGTAAGTTCCTGAGAAATTTTATTCCAATCAGTCATTTTTTCTGAATGTTTGTGTATATCTAGTAAAACATTAGTTTTTTTAACAACATCAGAAAAGGCCCTTTGTCTAACTGTATCTAAATTATTTTTAAAAGAGGGATCTTTTTTTATTTTTCTGAGCAAAGAATCGTTTATTATTTCACTACCATTTTGGAATATTGAAACAGTTTCATTTCCAGTATTTTCATCAATAACAATTTTTACATTTATGGAATTGTTATTTTCCTCTAAATTTTGATAATTTTGATTTTCATGAAAATTTGTACCACCAATTTTTTGTCTAACAGATAAACCTGTACCTGGCAATCCAACATTTGCATATGTTCCACGAGGACCCACAGAAATTTTAGCACCTCTTGGCCCAACGGAAACACCCAATCCTGATTTAGACAGGTTCAGTCGAACCCCTTTTGCAATTTTTATTGATCTTTGAAATCGAAAACCCATATATGCCCCTCCATTTTCAATTTATAATATAAATAAACAATTAATAATTAACTTCAAACTAATTTATGCCATTATATTAATCACCTACCACTTCTGCTCAAAATAAGTCTTTATAACCCTTCCCTCGCATTTCAAATCCTTATGATTAAGCACAATGATATCAGAGATCTCCGGATTAAATGATACCAGATGGACTAAATTTTGTTTATCAATAATTAGCTGCTTTATATAAGTTTCGTCGTTGTACGTGAATACGCATACCTTGTTTATAAGCTCCTCTACATCTGTGCACATGTTGGGGTCAACAAGAGCGATGGAGCCGCAAGGGATAGACTTTCCAGGGCCGGTCATGGATTCACCCTCTACCTTTACAGCAAACCTTCCAGGCCTGTAATCTTCTTCCGGAATAAGAAAATCTTCCACCTCTACAGAAAGATTATAGTATCCTGGCCCTGCACTGGCAGTTCCATACATGGGGATCTTAACTGTTTTTATTCTTTTGGCGTTGCCTGGGATCTTAGAATTTATCAGTTGGTCTTTGGGTTTGATATCATTAGAATCGATGTAATCTATTAAAGAAAAAAGTTTAAAATAATCTAATTTTAAAGCTTTAGCAAGTTTTTTGATTGCAATAGCACTAGGATTTTTTCTATTTCCATTTTCAATTTGAGAAATTTCACCTGGTGATTTTATATCAGCAATTTTTGCAAGTTCCCTGTGAGTATATCCTTCTTTTTCTCGTGCATTTTTTATTATATTTCCAAGCTTGATTAAATTTTCATTCATATTTTAATCCCTCCCTATTAGCTTATTTTACTTGAGTTATTTGAAAAAATATATACTTTTTTTAAAAAAAATATTGACACAAAAGGAAACTAGCACTATAATTTGATTAAGATTTAAATCAAAAACTTTCTAGTGGGTTATCTTGCTATGTTTTAAAGGGTATTTTTTTCAGAAAAACAATTAAGATTTAAATCAAAAACTAAGTTTTGTTTAAGTTTTAAATTTAAAGTTTGCGATAGGAGGCCCAATGACAAAAACAGAAATAGCCCGTGAACTCATAAGACCATTCAAGCTGACCTTCATGGATATCAGAAAACACGATCTTGAGGCTCACGAAATACAATTGATAGTTAAAAATAACAGGCAGTATTCGGAACGGTTTATCAAGTCGTTATTAGCAGAGGTACACCAAGGAGAGGTGAAAGGAAGATGAAATTTGGTATAAGTGGAAAATCAGAGGTTTTGGATGAGCTTGTGGCAAAGTATGGGGATATAACAATAGTTGAATGTTTAGAAAGAGAAGAGATTGAAGAGTGCTTAAGGAGGCGGTAAGAATGGCAGTATGTAATCTTTGTGGGAACTGGATGGATAAAGTTGGAAACTGGGGCGATGGCTGGACAGAACCTTATGAGGAACTTTGGAGGTGTGAATGTGGCCAGGAACTGGATATCAATCAGGCTTACGGGGATAGCTGGTCTATTGAAGTTGAGGAAGAAGAGGAAGATTAAGTATTATGGGAATTTTTAGTTTTTTTAGGTCCCTCTATGGGATAGAGGGTACTTATCAAAAACTTAAAAAGGGAGGTCACCTAATGACTGTTAAAGAGTTACAAAAAACCCTTAAGGGAAAGGTTAAAGGGCTTTGGAAAATGAATAAGGTTGAACTGTTGAAAGCTTATAGGAAGCTTAATAAAAGCCCTGAGGCCATTGTAGAAAAGTCTTTAGAAGACAAACAAATATTAAAGCCTGAAAACAGAGAAGAATGGCTTGAAATCAGGGAAGGAGGCCTGGGTGGAAGTGATATAGCTGCAGTAATCGGACTTAATGAATATTCATCAAAAATAGATGTTTTTATTTCAAAGACTGCAAGAAATAATGCAGTACTAAAGCAGCAATATGAGGAGAAACAGAAGAAAATAAGAGCATCTGAGGCGGTCCAAATGGGGCATGTCCTGGAACCTGTTATAGCTGATATTTTCCAGAAAAAAAACAAAGAATATACTGTGGTGGACTTTCCAGTGACAGTAAAAGCTAATCCGTGGGAAATAGCTAATGTTGACAGATACCTGGTTAATGAAAGAGGAGAGGTCGGAATACTAGAGGTGAAAACTACTACCCTCTATAACAAAGATAAGTGGGAAGGTGACAGCTGTCCCAGGAACTATCTCTGTCAGGTCCTTTGGTATTTAGGTATAACAGGTCTTAAATATGCTTATATATGCTGCTTAGTAGGCGGACAGCATTACAGGCAATTTAAAATTGAAAGATGTGAGGAGACTATTAGCTATCTCAGAACAGAGGGAAGGATCTTTTGGGAAGACCATGTCATTCACAATATAGTCCCAGATCCAGACGGTAGCTCTTCTTACACTGAACATCTTCAGTTCTTAGCAGATTATGCAGAGGACAAAGGAGAGAAAATAGAAGTTGAAGCTGCTGCAGATAAAATTGAAACTTACGAGGTTCTTTTAGAACAAAAAAAGGATCTGGAAATAAAAATAGAGCAGATAAAGCAAACGGTGTTTAAAGAAGCAATAGACAGAGGCTCCAAAAGAGGACTATGGGGAGGACATAAATTTAGTATTCAGGGGGGGCCTTACAGAGGATTTGACAGTAGTAAATTCAAAAGTGATAACCCGGAGATATATGAAAAGTACATAGTGGATAAAAATAAAAAACAATATATAAAAATTTCATAGGGGGACTTTAAATGACAGAAAAAACAGCCAAAAACGACATTATGCAAAAGGCTACAACTAATAGATCTGTAGCCAAAAAGAAAAACAACAGTATATATGACCTTATATCCAGCGACAAGATGAAAAGCCAGTTTGCTATGGCATTACCCAAGCATATAGATACAGAAAGGTTTGTGAGAATAGCCCTTACATGCATCAGACAAAATCCAAAGCTCGCAGAGTGCAGCAGAGAAAGTTTATTAGGTGCACTTATGACATCCTCTCAGCTTGGACTAGAACCAGGAGGAGTATTAGGACAGGCTTACTTAATTCCATTCTCTGTTAAAGGTCAAATGGAATGCCAGTTTCAGATTGGATATAAAGGTATGCTGGAGCTTCTTAGGAGATCGAAACAGCTTTCTAATATAAGAGTTCACACCGTCTATGAAAATGATGAGTTCGAAATAGGCTACGGATTGGACTGTACCCTTAATCACAAACCAGTTTTTAGAGATAGAGGAAATATGATTGGATTCTATTCCGTTGCAGAGCTAAAAGATGGATCTAAGCAATTTCATTTCATGTCCTATGACGACGTAGTAGAACACGAACAAAAACATAGAAAAGGAAATTATCAAAGCAACGTATGGAAACAACATTTTGAAGCCATGGCACATAAAACAGTAGTAAAGCAACTTATGAAGTGGCTGCCTGTATCAGTGGAGTATCTTGAAATGGCTTCTAAGGATGAAGGGGTATATAAAGCCAGTGAGGAAAATCTTAAGGACGTTACAGAGGAAATAGTAACTCCAACTTTTGACTATGATGAAGATACCGGAGAAATAATGGAATCTGAGGATAATTCAGCTGACAACGTCATAAGTGACGTTTTTAAATAGATGTGGAGGGCGGGTTCCAGCCTGCCTTCCTAGATAAAAATTTTGTCTGGAGGTTTTTAAGGGATATGGATTGGACTGAGGAAAAGATAAAGAAACTGAAAAAGATGAGGACAGAGGGCGTACATTACTACGGGATTGGGCTTGTCCTGGGGTGTTCTGAAGGAGCTGTCAGGCAGGCTGTGCAGAAGTTTATTTTCAAGCCCGGGAGACCTAGCAAAACCGACAGCAGGATAGATATGTCAAAAAGGAAAGTAGCTCTGAGAAGCGGTAGCCAGTACGCCCTGCACGACTTGGGGCTGCCTAAAAATACCTTTGTGGGGTGGGCTATGAAGGGAGATATACCGAAGGACTTTATAATCGTATTTTAGAGAGTTAACTATATTAAAAAGCTGGAGCATGAAATGAACTGGCTCAGGGGATATTATGTGGAAAGGCTGGGGGTGGCTTGATGCAGCTAAAACTGGATTTTAATATCTGCAAGAATCCAGACTGGATATATAAAGAGGTCATGGCATATTTGAAGGATCTGAAAAAGAAAAAAGTCGGGTCTATGTGGTTCACTGAAATAGATCTAAAAGATGACTGGTGGATCAGCAGGGCATACGATTTTTTTCAGAAAGACAAAAGATTTGATTATATGGACTGGTTTAGATTTGAGGAGAAGTATAGAAATTGATGAATTTATAGGGGGTTTATATTTTTGGTAAAAATAGAATTTGATTTGTCTAAAATGAGTGAGCAATTAGCTGAAGTAACTGTAATTTTTGGAATTAAAATAAAAAATAATACTCTTAGCAAAAAACAAATTAAAGAGATAAATAAAATCTTGGACGGTGTAAAAACCAAATAAAGTCAGAACTTTATACAGAAGTCTCCGACATTGATGCCGGAGACATAATAGGAGGAGTTATGAAAAGTTTAATTACTGAATTATCAAGTATTGGTATTACGTCAAGTTATTGGACAATTTTTTTTCGTTTTTTATGCTGCTTTTAGGTACTCTCTAGGAGACTTCCATCCTAATTTCTTCTGGATTCTCCTATTGTTGTACCAATTTTCTATATACTCAATAATATCAGTCATTGCTTCTTCAAAATCTTCATACACTTTATGGTGGATAAGCTCCTTTTTCAAAACCGAGTGAAAAGACTCTATACAAGCATTATCGTAGGGATTTCCTTTTCTTGAGTAGGATAATATCATCCCCTCAGATTTTACTGTGTCTTTAAATGCATTTGAAGTATATTGGCTGCCTCTGTCCGTATGGATAATGGCACCCTTAATATCTTTTCTCTTTATGCATGCCATTTTCAAGCTTTCCAGCACCATATCTGTTGTCATATTCTTAGAAAAACTCCATCCAATAATCTCATTGTTATAAAGATCCATAAATGAGCTTAGGTAGCACCATTTATCTTTTTTTGTATGGATATATGTGATATCTCCAACCACTTTTTCATTAATTTTTTCTACGCTAAAATCCTGGTCCAAAATATTTGGTCCAGACTTTTCTTCCACTGCTTTATTGCCTCTCTGAGGTCTGAATTTTTTAACTGTAATAGACATTATTCCTTGTTCTACCATTAAATTTTGTACATGCTTTAAGCTGCATTTATTACCTTTTTTTAATAATTCCTGATGTATTTTTGGAGCACCATATCTTTTATGGCTATTATCCCATACTTTGAAGATTTTGCGCTTCATCTCTTCCCTCTTAAGTTTGTTAGGATTTTCTGTGCTTGATATTCTATAGTAGTATGTACTTTTAGGAATCTTTAGAATTTTGGTTAACTTACAAATAGGGTGTATTTTAGAAAGAGTGGTGATCAGTGTCTGGCACTTATCTTTACTTAGTTTTTGGCGAATATGGTCATAGCCTTTTTTAATATATCATTCTCTTCTTTAAGCTTCGCAATCTCTTTTTTCATTTCTTCAATTTCTGGATTCGAGGACTCTTTAGTCTTATTTTTATTCTCTTTTTTAGGTTTGTCTACAACCCAATACCTAACTGTTGATTCTGCTATACCATATTCTATTGCTAAGTCCTTAACCTTCTTACCTTTACCCCCGTTGTAAAGCCTAACCATCATTTCTTTAATTTCATTACTATGCTTTTCCCCTGCCATGCAGACCTCCTATTTTCTATTTAATATTTATCATATCAAACGAAAGTAGATTGTCCAACTTTTATACTATCACCATATCTATGCAAATTTAGAAGTTAAAAAAGATATAGTGAATATTGCATTTTTAAAAACAAAAGGTTTATTTGAGTTTGATGATGCTACGGATCATAAGGGATATGAACAAATGTATAACGAATACCAGGGTGACTTTCATGCACAAGCAATGATAGTGGATAATGCTTTGACAAATGTTTGTAAAGACTATTTTGGAAGTGAATTAAGAAGTGAAATAATAATATTGAAAACAGCTGATTTTCTTAGTGGAATGTTCAAAGGAGTATTTGAGGAGGAACAAAAATGATAAAAAGGAGCCAATAAAGGCTCCGATTGTGTGAATGTTCCTGCAGGACAATTCACTGAGGGGGTGACTATTTAGCCACCAGGACGAGTACTATCAGTACCATCCCAAATGCTATTGCATTTTCCATAAATGGCCCTCCTTTCTTAGTAATTCGGATTTATGTCCAGAGTTGGTTTAGGCTCCGGACATAATATAAGCCACCTCAAAGAGATGGCTTATATTATAAATATCCGATTTACTAAGAAAGTTGTTACATGTAACCTCCGGGAACCACCCCATCAACGGCATTTGTTTCTACATTAGAAGTATATATCAAAAATTAAAAAAAGTAAATAGAAAATAAGCAACCAAACGCAATAAAAGACCATTTAAAATAACATATGGAAAAACGAGCATGTTTTGGAACAAAACCCAAAATTTATAATAAATTGCAAAATTATCAAAAGAGGAGGAAAAGTTATGGCACAGTTATTAACTGTTAAAGACGTTGAAAAGATATGTCAAGTCAAGCAAGGGAAAGCATATAGACTAATGAAGGAAATAAATGATGAAATGAAAGCAAAGGGATATATAGTTATAAGAGGGAGAGTTAATTCAACCTTCCTGTATGAAAAATTGGGGCTAGGCGAGAAAAATGGCAAGCATTAAAGATAAGAACGGGAAATGGATCTCCCGTTTTTATTTTACAAATTATAAAGGTGAAAAGATCCAAAAATTTAAGAGGGGCTTCAAGACTAAAAGAGATGCCCAGGAATGGGAAAGAGAGTTTATAGCTAAATCAAAATTTGAGATTACAATGAGTTTTAATAGCTTGTATGAAATGTATTTGGAGGATCTCTCTCATCGTTTAAGAGAGAATACAATAATGACTAAAAGACATATTATAGAAAAGAAGATCCTGCCTTTTTTTAGAGAAATGGAAATTGGCAAGATAACCCCAGTTATAATAAGAAAATGGCAAAATAAATTAATGAAATATGAAGATCCTAAAACAAATAAATTATATAGTCAAACTTACATAAAAACCATAAATAATCAGTTGGTGGCAATATTGAATTATGCTGTCAAATATCACTCTCTAAATGAAAACCCATGTCATAAAGCAGGGAGCATAGGGAGGAAGCAGGCTGATGAAATGGAGATCTGGACTGTAGAAGAGTTTGAGAAATTTATCAAACACTTAAAACATAAACCAATTTCTTTTGTAGGGTTTAATATATTGTTTTGGACTGGTATAAGAATAGGGGAGCTTCTGGCTCTTACAATAAATGATATCGACTTGAAAAATAGGACTATAAGAATAAACAAATCATATCAAAGGCTGAACAAAGAAGATGTAATAACAGATCCAAAGACTGCTAAAGGGAATAGAATTATAAAGATAACTGAAAACCTGGCAAATATATTAGCAAATTACATAGATACATTATATAATGTAGAAACTAGTGATAGATTAATAATAAGTACCAAGTATAGATTCCATCACGATATGAAGTTATATAGTGAAAAAGCTAAAGTGAAAAAAATAAGAGTGCATGATTTGAGGCATAGCCACGCCAGTCTTCTGATCCATTTAGGAGTCAGCCCTCTTGCGATAGCTAAAAGATTAGGACATGAAAAAATAGAAACTACATTGAATACGTACTCACATTTATATCCTGATAAGGAAAAAGATGTCATTGATTTATTGGATGGCTTAAAATGAAAGTGCTCCTAAAATGATCCTAAAAAAAATAAAAAACAGTATAAAAACAAATTATATAGAAAATAGATAAAATAAAAGCTAATAAAAACAATGAATAGAACAGAGAGGAAATTATTGATTGTTGAGTGGGAATAATTAAAAAAACCTCTACTAGCTCTTAATTTAAAGGGCTTGTAGAGGTTTTCTTTATATTAAAAGCTTAAATTGTATATTTAATTGCAACTAAAAAGGAAGAAAAGCTTCAAGAATTACTATGGAACTCATGTGACAAACTGAGGAATGATGAGGCCTTAGCAGAGGACAAGTATAGGGCGCTAAAATGTCTTATCAGGAGGCCCCTGCTATACAGAAGGTGACATATAATAATGAATTTATTATTTAACCCAAGTTGCTACTTCATATTTAAAAATGTATAACCCATTAAAAATAATAGAATTTTGAGTTCAAAACACCTAGAAGTAACACTATGGATAGACTTTGGCATCAATCTATTTATAGAACTTCCTACAGTTTCAATTAGTTTTCTTTTTATATGATCAAGAAATTCCTGACTTTTACTTTTAGAACGCTTTGAATTTTTACGTCTCATAGGTGAAAGGTAAATATCAACATCACTTAATACGTCTTCAAGAACATAGTCATTATATGCTCTGTCCGCATAAATAATGGCATCTTTTGGCAAATCAAAACTAAAATCTTTAAATGCTGTAATATCAGCAATAGATCCAGGTAATATTTTATATTCTACAGGTAAGCCTTTTTCATTTGTCATCAAATGGAGTCTTGCTCCGAAAAAAATTTTCTTTTACTTGAAATGTATCCTCTGTAAAGATCATGATCTAAATATATTTTGCATCTAGGAATTCTATAATTGTCACACACAGAGATAGGGAAAGAATCAATCATAAATTCTTTGGTTTCAGATCTATTTTTATTATGTTCCATAATGATATCCATTATTTTACTTAAGGTAGAACCTAAATTAGCAAGTCTTCTAGAGAATCTACTTTTAGAAAGAACATAATCAAAATGAGGATAGTCTTCAAAAAAAGTTAAAGTCTTTTGGAAGTTACCATTAAAATATATTCCTGCGATTATTGCCGTTGTAATAACTTCAGCATCTCTCATTTTAGCTTGAGAATTTTCTTGATGACCAGTAAGATTAAGAATAAATTGAACAAATTCTAATATATCATAAATGTTATCTTTCATATTGTGCACTCCTAAAGTTGTTATTTTAAGAGTATTTTATCGCATAATTAGCAAGGTAGCAACTTAGGTTATTTATTGAAAAAACAGCAGAAAGAGGCTACTATTTAATAAACAACAAAATTATAATTGGAGGGATAATGAGGGATAACAGGTTTTATATAAAATTTTTTTTAATAGGCTTATTTCTTGTAGTTATTCAAAGCTTGCTTCAAGATTTAGAAAGTTTAAAATTAGTGGTAAATGGGTTTTATAAATATATTCAGCCATTTATTTATGGACTCGTTCTTGCAGTGATTTTAGAGCCTCTAATAAATTTTTTCTCAAATAAGTTTCATATCAGAAGAGATCTCGGGATATTCTTTTCCATTTTAATAGTTACAATTGTTTTTATAGGTTTATTTTTTGTAGTCATACCGCCCCTTTCAAAGAGTATGGGGGAATTGATGGAAAGCTTTCCTAGTATGAAAAATAAATCTCAAGCGTGGATTATAAAAATGTTTGAAGCTAATAAAAACAGGCTCTATTTTTTAGACGAAAAAGTTTTGAAAGATAAATTAATGAATTTCATAGGTTCTCAGGTTGTTAAGACACAATCTCTTGTAGTTACATTTTTAGAAAAAGTAATTAAACTGACATTTTCAATAGTGGATATATTTTTTGGATTTTTAATTGCAATATACTTCCTGTTGTATAAGGAATATTTTATAAAATTTATAAGAAAAACTTTATCCATTTTTCTGAAAAAAAAGACCGTGAATGAATCACTGGAATTTATTTTTCAAAGCAGAAAAGTTTTTATTGATTATCTATCAGGAAGGTCCTTAGTTTCATTGTGTGTAGGAGTTGTATGCTTACTAATAATGTTTTTTACAAATGTCCCTTATGCATTCTTAATATCATTTATTATTGGTCTAGGAAACATGATACCTTATATAGGATCAATAATAGCTGGTATTATAAGTACAGTGCTGGTGTTGTTTACAATCCCATTAAAAGTTATCCCAATGTGGATAGCGATACTGGTTGCACAACAGATAGATAGTTGGATTTTAGGACCCAAAATATTGGGGAATTCGGTTGGGATGAATCCTTTTTGGGTTGTAACGGCAGTTTTAATCGGAGGGAATGTAGGGGGGCCGGTAGGAATGCTTATAGGAGTGCCCATATTTGCTATGATAAAAATAATATATTATAAAATACTTGACTCAAAGGGAATTTCAGAAACTGAAGAGGGGTAAGAATAAGATATAGCAAGAAAGAATTTATTTTAATTTTTTACATTAATGGAGTATCATTTATTAATGGCGCATTTCTAATAAATAAGGGAAGACAAGAGTGCAATTTAAAATATTTTTTAGAAATACCTGTCGCAGGTATGTTAAACTAAATGCATTGAAAAGCCATTAAAATAAGTTATTATAACAAAAGGAGTGGTTTTATGAAAAAGTGGGTATGTACAATTTGTGGATATGTTTATGATCCTGAAAGGGGAGACCCTGATAATGGAGTAAAACCTGGGACAAGTTTTGGTGATGTGCCAGAGGACTGGTTATGTCCTATATGTGCAGCGAGAAAGGATGAATTTGACGACAATCTTGAAAGTTTATACTCTCATAGCTAAAATTAACTATGATATTGTTAAAAGGAGGGGATTAATCCGCTCCTTTTATTCTGCCTTAAAATTATATAGTGGGAGTATTTCATCAACTATATCAACTGTGTTTTTCAGAAGATTTATAATGTCATTCTTGCATTTATAAGCTCCGGGAGCTTCATCTAAAGTTTTTTTTGATACAGAGGTGGTATAAATTCCATCCATAGAATTTTTAAATTCTTCCAAAGTAAGAAGCTCTTTTGCTTTATTACGAGACATGAGTCTTCCCGCCCCGTGAGGTGCTGAATAATTCCACTCATCTACACCCTTTCCCCTTGCTATAATAGCTCCATCCCTCATATTAAAGGGAATAAGAAGTTTTTCATTTTTATGGGCTGAGACCGCTCCCTTCCTCAAAATTCCATCCTCAAAATCAAAGTAGTTGTGAACAGTCTCCCAGAAAAAGAGATTTTTAACGCGTAAAAAGTCTTTTTTCTCAGATGTAATATTGTATATAGTCTCCTTTAAAAGAACATCATTAATATTA